>NZ_FUKP01000056.1:0-71715 GCF_900163825.1 Micrococcus lylae
CCGCCCTCCCGCCCCTTCGTACACGGCACGGATAGGCTGGCGAGCATGGAACACCGCCACTCCACCGCCACCGGCACCCTGCCGCAGGTGGAGGAGCTCGGCCTCGGCGAGCGGCTGCGGCGCTTCGTCGGACGCCGCGCCCGCGCCGGCTGGATGCGCGCCCGCTCCTCGGCCGGCCATGCGGCCCTGACCACGCTCGCCGCCGTGGCGGCCTACTGGTTCGCCGAGGCCGTGCTCGGCCACGAGGGGCCGCTGTTCGCCGCGACCGCCACACTGGTGGGCCTCGGCTGGGGCCGCGAGCCGAAGCTGCGCCGCGTGCTCGAGGTGTCCGTCGGCTGCACGCTCGGCATCCTGGTCGGTGACGCCCTCATGCTCGGGCTCGGCCGCGGGATGTGGCAGGCCGGGATCGTGCTGTTCGTGTCCATCATGGCGGCCCGGTTCCTGGACTCCGGGCCGATCTTCACCACGCAGATGTCCCTTCAGGCCGTCCTGGTCGTGCTGCTCCCGGCACCCGCGGACGGCCCGTTCTCCCGCAGCCTGGACGCAGTCGTGGGCGCCGGCTGCGCTCTGATCGTCACCTTCCTCAGGCCGCACCGCACGCAGAGGTCCACGGCGAAGCGACTGCAGGCCCTGTACGACCCCATGGTCTCGATCCTGCGGGACCTGTCCACGGCGTTGCGCACGCAGGAGTCCAGCACGGCATGGATGGCGCTGATCACCGGGCGCGGCACACAGTCCGTGCTGGACGAGCTGCGCCGCGAGGTGAAGATGGCGCGCGAGGTCACCACCTACTCCCCGCTCGAACGTCGGCAGAAGGGCTTCGTGACGGTCGTCGCCTACGCGGTGGACCGCTCCGACCTGGCGATCCGCTCCCTGCGCATCGTGGCCCGCCGCGTGGTCAGCCTGATCGACTCGGGCGCACTCACGGACGAGGCGGCCGAGGCCCTGAGCAGCTGGTTCGACGAGGCCGCAGACGCCGTCCAGATCCTGAACCGGTGCTTCGACGAGCCCACGCCCGCCGGCCGCCGCCAGGGCCGGCTCGACGCCCGCGAGGCACTCGGCGCCGCGGCCTCCCGGCTGCACCCGACGCACCTCGGCGGCGGCTCGCTGCACGGCGAGGCCCTCGTGATGCTGCTGCGGCCCATGATGGTCGACCTCCTCGAGGCCTCCGGCGCGGACCACGAGGAGGCCGTGGGCTACCTGCCGGGCGTCTGATCGCGTCCGGGTCCGCCCCTAGAGTGGCGTCCATGGCGAGCTCGAAGTCCTCCTCCCGCAGGCCCCCCGGATACCGGTGCACCGAATGCGGCTGGACCACGGTGAAATGGGTCGGCCGCTGCGGCCGGTGTCAGGCATGGGGAACCGTGGAGGAGGCCGGCATGACGGCCACCACGGGCAAGACGAAGGCCTCCACGGTGGCCGAGGCGGCTCCGCGCATCGCGGACGTGGACGCCACCCTCGCCTCCTTCCGCAGCACCGGGGTGCGCGAGCTGGACCGCGTGCTCGGCGGCGGGCTCGTCCCGGGCGCCGTGATCCTGTTGGCCGGCGAGCCGGGCATCGGCAAGTCGACCCTGCTCCTGGACGTGGCGGCGCAGACCGCCCGCGGCACGGACGGCACGCCGCGTCCGGTCCTGTACCTGACGGGTGAGGAGTCCGCGGCCCAGGTGCGCTCCCGCGGCGACCGCATCGGCGCCCTCGCGGACACCCTGCACCTGGCCGCTGAGACGGACCTCGGCCGGGCGCTGGGGCAGATCGAGCGGATCCAGCCGTCCCTGGTGATCGTGGACTCCGTCCAGACCCTGCAGTCCGCCGAGGTGGACGGCATCGCCGGCGGCGTCACCCAGGTGCGCGAGGTGGCGGCCTCCCTGATCCGCACGGCGAAGGAGAAGGGCATCACCACCGTGCTGGTGGGCCATGTGACGAAGGACGGGACCATCGCCGGCCCGCGCCTGCTCGAGCACCTCGTGGACGTGGTCTGCCAGTTCGAGGGCGACCGCCACTCCCGGCTGCGCCTGGTGCGCGCCGTGAAGAACCGCTTCGGGCCGACGGACGAGGTCGGCTGCTTCGACCTGCGCGAGGACGGCATCGAGTCCCTGGACGACCCCTCGGGGCTGTTCCTCTCCGGCACCGCGGAGCCGGTGGAGGGCACCTGCGTGACCGTGACGCTCGAGGGCCGCCGCCCGCTCGTGGCCGAGGTGCAGTCCCTGCTCACCCCGTCCGCCGGGGGCAGCCCGCGGCGCACCGTGTCCGGCGTGGACTCGGCCCGCGTGAACATGCTCCTCGCCGTGCTGCAGCGCCGCGCCCGCTTCGCCCTGGCCCAGGACGACTGCTACGTGGCCACTGTGGGCGGCGTGCGCCTGTCCGAGCCGGCCTCCGACCTCGCCGTGGCGGTGGCGGTGGCGTCCGCGAAGCTCGGCGCACCCGTGCCGACCGGCATGATCGCGGTCGGTGAGCTGGGCCTGGCCGGGGAGGTGCGGCCGGTGCCCGGCATCGGCCGGCGGGTGCGAGAGGCGGCCCGGCTCGGCTTCACCCGGGCGATCGTGCCCCGCTCCCCCGAGCCGCTCGGCGAGGTCCCGAAGGGCTTCACCGTCGCGCAGGTGGGTTCGCTGTCCGAGGCGCTGAACACCATCCCCACATGGACCCGCTGAGGCGAGCCGACGGACGGGCGAGGCCGCCGGCGGACGGTGGGCGGCCGTCGTCGTGGAGGGGACGGGGGAAGACGAGGCCGGACAGGCCGCCGTCGCTGCTCAGCCTTGGCCCTCGGGCTTGTCGTCGGTGAGGCGGAAGGCGACCGGCTGGGAGGAGTGGTCGCCCAGCGTCACGGTGAGGCGGTAGGAGCCGGGATCCACGAGCTCACCGCGCTCGGTGCAGTCCTTCTCGGAGTTGCGGCGGTTCCATTCGAACAGTGCGGTCTGCTCGTCGTGCGGGACGAGCACCATGTCCTGGTCCTGCGGGTCGGCCTGGCAGATCTCGGTGGAGAACACGTCGTCCCCCTCGGCCGTGGTGACCTCGAAGACCTGCTCGGTGGTGCCCACGTTGAGGGTGCACGGCTCCTGGGACAGGTTCATCACCTTCAGTGCCAGCTCCGGACGCTCGCCGCGGTCGTAGACGGTCTTGTCCGTGCCCGCCGTGACCTGGATGGCAGAGCCCCGGCACGGCGGCTCGAGCGCCTCCGGAGCGGTGGAGGACGGCGAGGGGTTCGGCTCCTCCGAGGGCTTGTCACGGGCGTCGTCGGAGGGCTTGCCGGACGGGCTCTCGGTCGGTTCGGCGGAGCCGCTGCCGCCGGCATCGTCCGAGGCGGATCCGGACGGGGAGGGGCCGGAGGACGGCTCCTCGGAGGGGCCGGGACTCGCCGAGGGTGTCGGGGTCGCGCTGACGGCGGCCGGCTCCGGGTCGGACTCCCCGGTGATGTCCTGCACCAGGCGCGAGATCAGGCCGCCCAGGGCGATGCCCGCCAGCACCAGGAGCACCACCACGGCAAGGGCCACGACGCCGAACACGATCCGGCGGCGGCGGAACATGGCGGCACGCTGCCGGGCGCGCTCGGACTCGGTGGGGGGAAGGCCGTCCATGCCCACCAGGGTAGGGCTGGAGCCCGCCGCTACAGTGGACGCCATGCCCGAGGTCGCCGAACTCACGCCTGCCGCCCAGGATCGCCTCCACACGGCGGTCCTGGACTGGTTCGACGTCCACGCGCGGGACCTGCCCTGGCGCAGCGCCGACTGCTCGCCGTGGGGCGTGATGGTCTCCGAGATCATGCTCCAGCAGACCCCGGTGGTCCGGGTGCTGCCGCGCTGGCGGGACTGGATGCAGCGCTGGCCGTGTCCCGCCGACCTCGCGGAGGCCTCCACGGCCGAGGTGCTCACCGCCTGGGACCGGCTCGGCTACCCTCGCCGGGCGCTGCGCCTGCAGCAGGCGGCCGCGGCGATGGTGGACCGGCACGGCGGTAAGGTGCCGGCGGACCCTGCCGCCCTGCGCGCCCTGCCGGGGGTCGGCGAGTACACCGCGGCGGCCGTGGCGAGCTTCGCCTTCGGCATCCCCGAGACCGTCGTGGACACCAACGTGCGCCGGGTTCTCACCCGCGCGGTCCGCGGGCAGGGGTTGCCGCCGAAGACCCTGACCCGCGCGGAGATGCGCGACGCACACGCGCTGATGCCGGCGGACCGCACGCGGGCCAACCGCTGGAACGCCGCCGTGATGGAGCTCGGGGCGCTGGTCTGCACGGCCCGATCGCCGCGCTGCGACGACTGCCCTCTGCTCGAGCAGTGCGCCTGGGTGTCCGCCGGACGGCCGGAGCCGGAGCACACCCCGCGCGGGCAGGACTGGGCGGGAACGGACCGCCAGCTGCGCGGCGCCGTCATGGCCGTGGTCCGGGAGGCCGGCCGCGTGGAGGTCGGCGCCGTGCGCCAGGCCGTGGCCGGAACGCGGCGCCTGGGCACACACGTGCCGGACGAGGCGCAATGGACCCGTTGCCTGGCCGGCCTTCTCGACGACGGTCTCCTCCTCGAACGCGACGGCGCCTACTCGTTCCCCGACTGACAGCCGCCCCTGCGGGACGTCAGAGGGTGCGGATCATGCGGGTGTTGCCGAGAGTGTTCGGCTTGACCCGGGCGAGGTCCAGGAACTCGGCGACGCCCTCATCCTGGGAGCGCAGCAGCTCGGCGTACACCTCAGGGTCCACGGCGGACTGGTCCTCCATGACGTCGAAGCCGTGGGCGGAGAAGAAGTCCACCTCGAAGGTCAGGCAGAACACCTGGGAGACGCCGACGGCGCGGGCACGCTCCAGCAGCTCCTCCAACAGGGCGTGTCCCACTCCCCTGCCGCGGGCACGGTCCGCGACGGCCAGGGTGCGGACCTCCGCGAGGTGCTCCCACATGACGTGCAGGGCGCCGAAGCCGACGAGCTCTCCGGCCTCGTCCTCCGCCACCACGAACTCCTGGATGGCCTCGTAGTAGGCCACCGTCTCCTTCTGCAGCAGGACGCGGCTGTCCGCGTGGGGGCGGACGATGTCCTGGATGGCCGGGACGTCGGTGGTGCGGGCGGGACGCAGGGCGACCGGGAGCTTCGGCATCCGCCCAGTGTAGGACCGGCACCGTGCCCGGCGTCCACGGCGTGTGCCGCACCGAACCAGTGTGTGCTGCACCGAGCCAGAAGAAATGGTCACTTCACCGGGTCTTGAACCGGCCGAATCCTCTGGTTCGGCGCGAGGGGCCGGGCATGCCGGACATGACGAAGGCCCCCGCGACACCGTCCCTCGAGGGGAGGCTGCGGGGGCCTTCGGACGACCGGTTCAGGGCCGGTCAGGACCCGGGCAGAGTCACTTCTGCTCGTTGTCCTTGTTCTCGCCGCCGTTCAGGAACTTGTCCTGAGCGCCGTCGATGCCCTTGTTCACGGTGTCCTTGTGCTCGCCGAGCTTGTCGCCGTGCTGCTCCTGAGCCTGGTCGACAGCGTCGTTGATCTTGTCAGAGTGCTCGTTGGCAAGGTTGCCGAGATCGCCGATGCCCATGGTGTGGACCTCCTTGGAGTGGGGGACATTTCATCCGCTCCGGATCCCGTGGACCGAAGTCCTCGATCTCCGTGGCGACCGGTCGGCCGCCTGAGCGGTTGCCCCCACCGTAAGCAGATCCACAGACGCGGCGCCACCCTCGGGGCCGCCTATTCCCTGGGAACATCCTGGGCATTCTGGTACCCGATGTACCGCCTTTTCCTCACAGCGGAGCAGGGACGATGCTCACGGCGCCGCCCCTGCCTTGCGTCTGCCCAGGTCGGCCTGGGTCTGCCGCCTCAGTCCTTCGTGAAGGCGTTCTTCACGCCGTCGGCGGCACCCTTGAGCTTGTCGCCGGCGTTCTGGACGGCATCCTTGGCTCCGGCGGCGGCAGACTCGGTGCGTCCCTCGGCCTTCATGCGGTCGTTGCCGGTGGCCTCGCCGAGGCCGGACTTGGCGTCGCCCTTGATCTTGTCGAACGTGTTCTCCATGTCAGCCATGGTGTCTCCTCTCATCCGGGCAGGGCCGCCCGCCTCTCGGGCGGCCGCCCCGCCGGACCGTTGCTCCCGGCTCCGTCCGGGCGGGGCCGTCCGGCGGGGGACGGTGTTACCTGCGAGTCAACGCGCCGCGGGGGCGAGGGTCAAGCCCCCGCCCCCGCGTGCTGCATCGACCGCCGGACAGCGGCGCGGCGTCACTCGGACACGCCGGCCTCCAGCTCCTGCATCTGGGAGCCCTCGACCTCGCTGCGGCCGCCGGAGAACGTGAACGTCAGCTCGCGGCCCTCGCCCTCGCCCGTGGTGTCCACGGTGATGAGGGAGCCGGCCGGGATCTCGCCGAAGAGGATGCGCTCGGAGAGCTGGTCCTCCACCAGGTTCTGGATGGTGCGGCGCAGCGGACGGGCGCCCATGGCCGGGTCGTAACCCCGGTCCGCGAGCAGCTCCTTGGCGTCCTGGGTGAGCTCGATGGACAGGTCCTGCTCCGCCAGGCGCTTGCCGAGGCGGGCGATGAACAGGTCCACGATCTCCACGATCTCGGACTTCTGCAGCTGCGGGAAGACGATCACGTCGTCCACGCGGTTCAGGAACTCCGGGCGGAAGTGCTGGCGCAGCTCCTCCCGCACCTTGCCCTTCATGCGCTCATAGCCGGTGGCCGTGTCCGTGGCGGACTGGAAGCCGGTCATGACGCCCTTGGAGATGTCCCGGGTTCCGAGGTTCGTGGTCATGATGATCACGGTGTTCTTGAAGTCCACCACACGGCCCTGCGAGTCGGTCAGGCGACCGTCCTCGAGGATCTGCAGCAGCGAGTTGAACAGGTCCGCATGGGCCTTCTCCACCTCGTCGAACAGCACCACGGAGAACGGACGGCGGCGGACCTTCTCGGTGAGCTGGCCGCCCTCCTCGTACCCGACGTAGCCGGGAGGCGCGCCGAACAGGCGGGACACCGTGTGCTTCTCCTGGAACTCGGACATGTCCAGGGTGATCAGGGCGTCCTCCTCGCCGAAGAGGAACTCGGCGAGAGACTTGGCCAGTTCAGTCTTTCCGACGCCGGTGGGGCCGGCGAAGATGAACGAGCCGGACGGGCGGTTCGGGTCCTTCAGGCCGGCACGGGTGCGGCGGATGGCGCGGGACAGGGACTTGATGGCCTCGTCCTGGCCGATGACGCGGCGGTGGAGCTCGGCCTCCATGTTCTTGAGACGGTCGGTCTCCTCCTCGGTCAGCTTGAAGACCGGGATGCCGGTGGACTTGGACAGCACCTCGGCGATGAGGTCCTCGTCCACGGTGGCGACGTCGGAGGCCTGACCGGTCCGCCAGGCCTGCTCCTTCTGCTTCTGCTCGTCCACGAGCTGCTGCTCCTGGTCGCGCAGGCGCGCGGCACCCTCGAAGTCCTGGCCGTCGATCGCGGCCTCCTTCTCGGAGCGCACCTCGGCGATGCGGCCCTCGTAGGCCTTGATCTCCGGCGGCACGGTCATGCGGCGGATGCGCAGGCGGGCGCCGGCCTCGTCGATCAGGTCGATGGCCTTGTCCGGCAGGAAGCGGTCCGAGATGTAGCGGGCGGACATCGAGGCGGCGGCCTT
Organism: Micrococcus lylae; assembly: GCF_900163825.1. Taxonomy (NCBI): domain Bacteria; kingdom Bacillati; phylum Actinomycetota; class Actinomycetes; order Micrococcales; family Micrococcaceae; genus Micrococcus; species Micrococcus lylae. The sequence continues at coordinate 7,557 of NZ_FUKP01000056.1, forward strand.
GAGGGCGTCGTCTGTGATGGACACCTTGTGGTGCGCCTCGTAGCGGTCGCGCAGGCCGCGGAGGATCTTGGTGGCGTCCTCGACGGACGGCTCGTTGACCTGGATCGGCTGGAAGCGACGCTCGAGCGCGGCGTCCTTCTCGATGTGCTTGCGGTACTCGTCCAGTGTGGTGGCGCCGATGGTCTGCAGCTCGCCGCGGGCCAGCATCGGCTTGAGGATGCTGGCGGCGTCGATCGCGCCCTCGGCGGCACCGGCGCCGACGAGGGTGTGGATCTCGTCGATGAACAGGATGATGTCCCCGCGGGTGCGGATCTCCTTGAGGACCTTCTTCAGGCGTTCCTCGAAGTCGCCGCGGTAGCGCGAGCCGGCCACGAGCGAGCCGAGGTCCAGCGAGTACAGCTGCTTGTCCTTCAGCGTCTCCGGCACGTCGCCACGGTCGATGGCCTGGGCCAGACCCTCCACCACCGCGGTCTTGCCGACGCCGGGCTCACCGATGAGGACCGGGTTGTTCTTGGAGCGGCGCGAGAGCACCTGCATGACGCGCTCCATCTCCTCGGCGCGGCCGATGACCGGGTCCAGCTTGCCGTCGTGGGCGGCGGCGGTGAGGTTGCGGCCGAACTGGTCCAGCACCACGGAGCCCGCGTTCTGCCCCTCGGACTGCCCGCCCGGGGCGACGCCGGCGGTCTCCTTGCCGCCCGGGCCGGAGCCCTGGTAGCCGGAGAGCAGCTGGATGACGGTCTGACGGACGCGGTTCAGGTCCGCGCCGAGCTTCACCAGCACCTGGGCGGCGACGCCCTCGCCCTCGCGGATCAGGCCGAGCAGGATGTGCTCGGTCCCGATGTAGTTGTGGCCGAGCTGCAGCGCCTCGCGCAGGGACAGCTCGAGCACCTTCTTGGCACGCGGCGTGAAGGGGATGTGGCCGGGCGGGTTCTGCTGCCCCTGACCGATGTCCTCCTGCACCTTCTCGCGGACCGCGCCGAGGGAGATGTCCATCGACTCGAGGGCCTTGGCTGCGACGCCCTCACCCTCGTGGATCAGGCCGAGCAGGATGTGCTCGGTCCCGATGTAGCTGTGGTTGAGCATCCGCGCCTCTTCCTGCGCGAGCACCACCACCCGCCGCGCGCGGTCGGTGAACCTTTCGAACATGGACACACTCCTTGGCTCTTGCCTTGGCTTTCGATTGGTCCCGAGCCTACGCACGCAGACAGGGCGACGGGCGGCTGTTCGCCACAGGGTGAAGCGATCAGCCGCCCGTCGTCACGGACCCCGTCGGGGCCGATCCACGGGGCCCCGGCTCCTGGAGCCGGGCTCCGCAGGTCACCTGCGCTTGGCGTTGCGGTAGGCCTCCACGACGTCGCGGTGCAGGCGGCCGCGGGAGGAGACCTCATAGCCGTTGTCCGCGGCCCACTTGCGGATCTCCGCGGCCTCGGCCTTCGGGGACGGCGGCGCCACGGCGCGGCCCTTCTTCATGTAGGGCTTGAGGAAGTTGCGCAGCTCGCGGGCGTTGTCCTCGGACAGGTCCACCTCGTAGTGGCGCCCGTCGAGCGCGAACTTCACGGTCTCGGCGGCCTCCGAGCCGTCCAGATCGTCCACCAAGACGACTTCGACCTTCTGTGCCATGTGCTTGCCCATCTCCCTCATTCGTCTGCAGCGACCGGGATTTCACCCTGGCAAGCCGATTCACCCAAGGGAAAAGGCTGCGCTGGAAGGTTCTCCGGCCACCTGGCTCTCTGTGTCCGCTTCCACGGTAGCCGATCTATGCCTTTCCTGCGGATGAACATTTCTCCTGCGGGCGTCGTCTGTCAGCAGAATCCCAGGTACGGGGAAACCTGCCTCCGGGGGGGTCATTCCCCTGCAGCGGATACTCGCTGCATGAAAGGGTGTCCGCCGGACGGAACCGCGCCCTCAGGCGCGCGGCGCACCCTCCTCCGGAGCCCGACCCTCGCCGACCTCCTCGGCGGGCGCCTCGGCGTCGGCCTCCAGGCGATCCTCGCCGTCCCCCTCGGCGTCGGTCTCCAGGCGACCCTCGCCGACCTCCGCGGCGTCGGCCTCCGCATGCCCCGCGGCGGGCGTCTCATCCGTGCGCCGCCTGCGCGCCCATTCCCGGGCTTCGGCCTCCTCGGCCGCCGCGCGCGCGTCCGCGCCCGAGCGCCTCCGGCCCTCCGCCTCACGCTCACCGGTGTCCGCGCGGAGCAGGGAGCGCATGATGAGCCAGAACAGCAGCGCCAGGCCCACGGACGGGGCCAGCACTGAGAAGTAGTCCCAGAACGTCGCCATGGCGGATCAGGCCTCCGGCTTCAGCAGCGGGAAGAGGATGGTCTCGCGGATGCCCACGCTGGTGAACAGCATGACCAGGCGGTCGATGCCGAGGCCGAGGCCGCCCATCGGCGGGGCGCCGTACTCGAGCGCACGGAGGAAGTCCTCGTCGAGCTGCATGGCCTCGTCGTCGCCGGCGGCGGCGGCGCGGGACTGGGCGGTCAGGCGCTCGCGCTGGATGACCGGGTCGATCAGCTCGGAGAACGCGGTGCCGCGCTCCGTGCCGCCGATGACCAGGTCCCAGGCCTCGATGACGCCCGGCTCCTCCCGGTGCGGCCGGGCCAACGGCTGGGCGGCCGGCGGGTAGTTGTACACGAAGGTCGGGTTGATCAGCGTCGGCTCGACGATCTCGCCGAACAGCTCGATGACCAGCTTCTCGGCGCCCCACTGCGGGTCCACCGGCACCTCGTGCCGCTCGGCGATCTCCCGCAGCACCGCCACGTCGGTCTGAGGGGTGATCTCCTGGCCCACGGCCTCGGACAGGCCGGGGTAGACGGCCACCCATGCCCACTCGCCGTCGAGGTCGATGGTGCCCTTCTCGGTCTGGATCTGCCGGCCGGCGCCCACGGCGTCCGCGGCGGCGAGGATCATCTGCTGCATGCGGTCGGCCATGACGTGCATGTCCGCCCACGCCTCGTAGCACTCGAGGGTGGTGAACTCGGGCGAGTGGGTGGAGTCCACGCCCTCGTTGCGGAAGACACGGCCGATCTCGTAGACGCGGTCGATCCCGCCCACCACGGCGCGCTTGAGGTAGAGCTCGGTCGCGATGCGCAGCGTCATGTCCTGGTCGAACGCGTTGAGGTGCGTCTGGAACGGGCGGGCCTGGGCGCCGCCGTGGACGAGCTGCAGGATCGGGGTCTCGACCTCCACGTAGTCGTGGCCTTCCAGGGTGCGCCGGATCGCGGAGACCACCTTGGCGCGGGTGTAGACCATCTCACGGGCGGCGTCGCGCACGATCAGGTCCGCGTAGCGCTGGCGGACGCGGGTCTCCTCGTTGAGCTCGGCATGCAGCACCGGCAGCGGGCGCAGCGCCTTGGAGGCCATCTGCCAGGAGTCGGCCATGATGGACAGCTCGCCGCGGCGGGAGACGATGACCTTGCCGGTCACGGACACGTGGTCGCCGAGGTCCACGGCCTTCTTCCACTCGGCCAGGGACTCCTCGCCCACGTTGGCCAGGGACAGCATGACCTGCAGGCGCACGCCGACGCCGTCGGGGCCGCCCTCCTGGAGGGTGGCGAAGCACAGCTTTCCGGTGTTGCGCTGGAACACGATGCGTCCGGCGACCGACACCTCCGGGCCGTCCTCCCAGCCCGGCTCGTGCTTGCCGTCGAACTCCTCGCGGACCGCGGCGAGCGAGTGGGTGCGCTTCACCTCGACCGGGAACGCCTCTGTGCCCTCGGCGAGCAGGGCGTTGCGCTTGGCGGCGCGCACGGCCTGCTGGTCGTGGTGGTCGACTGCGGTCTGAGCGGGGGTGTTCTGCGTGGTCACAATTCCCCAGTCTAGAGGCGTGGCCAGGCGGTTCCACGACCCCGGCCAGTGGGGCCCGCCACGTGGGACGGGCTCCGGGCGACGGTAGCGTGCAGGCATGCCCGCACGCCGTTCTCCCCGTCGCACGCTGGAGCGCCTCGTGACCCTCGACGGCGGCACGCGCCTGCGTCTGCGCACCCACCTGCCGCCGGGGTGGGCAGAGGGCACGACGACGGCCGCCTCCCCCGCCTCCCGGCCCACCGGGGCGGGAGGCGGGGCGGGCAGGTCGCCCGCGGGGGCCAGCGCCGCGCCGACAGTCGCGGACGCGGCGACAGGCGACGCCGAGGCGAGTGCCGTCGTCGTGATGGTGCACGGGACGCTGGTGACGGACGCGGCCTACGCGGCCACGGCACGGGCGCTGGCGAAGCGCCTGCGGGCCCCGGTGGCCACCTACGCGCGGCGGGGCCGGTCCGGGTCCTCGCCGCAGCCGGAGCAGGACCTGCTGGCCGCCGAGGTGGCCGACCTGCGCGCGGTCATGGCGCTGACCGGGGCGCGGTCGGTGCTGGGGCACTCGTTCGGCGGGTCGGTGGCGCTGCTCGCCGCCGCGGAGCACGCCGCGGCCGGGGGCCGGCCGTGGTCCGTGGTCACCTGGGATGCGGCGCTGAACCTGGACGGGATGCTGGCCGGGCTGTGGCGCCCCGGGATGGCCGAGGCCGTGGCGGACGCCCGCTGGGGCACCGCATGGGCGCATCTGGTGCGGGACCTGGGCACGGCCGGGCCGCTGTCCCGGCTGCCGGTGACGGTGCTGCGCGGAATGATCGGCGCGGCGTCCTTCACCCGGCCCGGGAAGGGGATGCTGCGGCTGCTGCCGGCGTCGTCGGCGGAGATGCGGGCGGCCGTGGCCGAGCCCGTGGACGCGCAGGCACTGGCGCGGAACCTCGCGGACACTCGGGTGACCCTGGTGACGGGAGGCCGCTCCCCCGGGTTCTTCGCGGACACCGCGCGCGTGCTGACGCAGGCCGCCCACCGGGCCGGGGCGCCGCAGCGCACAGCGGCCATGGCCTGGCGCGTGATGCCGGCCCGCCTGCATGACGGGCCCATCACGCCTGAGCCGTTCATGCTGCGGGCGCTGGCGTCCGCCCTGCGCTGACCGACGGGGCGGCGGTGAAGTGCTCGGCGAGATCGGAGAGCACGGCCTCCACGGCGAACGGGATGGCGCCGTGCATGCAGCGCGGGGAGCGTTCGAAGGTGGTGGTCGGCATGGCTGCGTGCAACCGGCGGACGACCTCCTGGAAGTACTGCGGGGACAGGCCGCCGCACATCAGGTGCACCGGGGCGGTGATGGCGGCGAAGTCCTCGGGGCGGTCGTCCTCGTGCATCGCCGCGATGAGCTCACGGGACAGGGTCGGCAGCATGCGGCGGGCCATCTTCCCCAGCGGGGTGGCCACGAGGCCGGCGAAGGTGAAGGTGAGGAACCACTCCGGCACCTGGGACAGCACGGCGGAGGATTGAAGGCCACGCTGGAGGATCGCCAGGCCGCGGGCGGTCTTCCCGTCCTCCACGGCCTGTTCCAGGCGGGACAGCCAGTGGGCGGTCCGGGGGCCGTCCAGGTTCACGCAGGGGTCGTAGAGCGCGGTGCGGTCCGGGACCAGTTCGGCAGGGAACAGCCCCCCGGCCTGCTGCAGCGCGTTGAGCACCACGGAGCCGCCGAGCGAGTGGCCGATCAGCTGGCGGGCGCCGGTGTGCTCCAGGACGGCGGCGAGGTCCGCCACCTCGGTGTCCATGGAGTAGTCCTCCGGCTGCGGGGCCGAGTCGCCGCGGCCGCGGCGGTCGTAGACGTCCACGGCCCAGTCCTGCCCGGAGATCTCCCGCAGGCGAGCCCGCAGCACATGGGCGAAGGGACGGTAGTACCAGGCGCTGAGATGCGCGCCCACCACCACGACCACGCGGCGCTCCCCCGGGGCCGTCTCGTCGCCGCAGGTCGTCATGGCCAGGGCGGCGCCGTCCGCGGCGGTCACCACGTCATGGGTACGGCGGGCTGTGCGCAGCGCGCGGACCAGGCGGCGGGCGCGGGTCAGGAGCATCACGCGGGGTTCACGCAGGCCGGGATGTCCCCGCCGGTCGCCATGGCGATCGCGTTCCGGGCGGTGAGGACGGCCATCTCGTCCCGCGTGTTGCGCGTGGCCGAGCCCAGGTGCGGCAGGACCATGACGTTGTCCAGCTCGGCGAGGCCGGCGGCCATGGCCGGCTCGTCCTCGAACACGTCCAGGCCGGCACCGAACAGATGCCCGGAGCGCAGCGCCTCCACCAGGGCCGACTCGTCCACCACCGGGCCGCGGGCGGTGTTGATGAGCACCGAGCCGCGCTTCATGCGGGCCAGGACGTCCGCGTCCACGAGGTGGCGGGTGTCCTCGGTGAGCGGCACGTGCAGGGAGAGGATGTCCGCGCGCTCCACCATCTCCTCCCAACGGACCTGCTCCACACGGCCGGCCAGGTCACCGAGCTCCGCGGCGGACACGTCACGATGGGCCGGCGGGCGCGGGGCGAAGACGACCTGCATGCCGAAGGCGAGGGCGCGCTCGGCGACCGCCCTGCCGATGCGACCGAAGCCGGCCAGGCCCAGGGTGGCGCCCGCGACGTCCTTGCCCACCAGCAGGTCCGGCGCCCAGCCGGTGAACTGCCCGGCGCGCATCATCCGCTCTCCTTCGTAGGCACGGCGGGTGACGCCGAGGATCAGCAGCAGCGCGATGTCCGCGGTGGCGGCGGTGAGCACGTCCGGGGTGTTGCCCACGCGGATGCCGGCGGCGGTGGCGGCGGGCACGTCGATGTTGTTGTACCCCACCGCGTAGTTGGCGATGCCCTTGAGCTGTGCCTTCTCGAGCGTGGCGGCGTTGAACGTCTGGTCAAGGGCGCAGACGATCACGTCGTAGTCCCCGGAGGCGGCCAGCTCGGGCAGGGCGGCGTTCCCGCCCACGTCCTTGCCGTGCGTGATCTCGCCGGCCTCGCGCAGCAGGGCCAGCCCGGACTCGGGCAGGTCGATCATCGTCAAGAAGCGAGCAGTCATGGGGCACCTCCGTGCGGGTGGATCAGCAGGGCGAGGGTGGCCGGGGGCTGCGGCGCCGGCCGCCACCGGGCATTGCGTCCCAGGCTAGCGCTGACGCGGACGGAGGCCGCCGGAGGTGTCAGGAGGCGTCAAGAAGCGACCATTGACGATCGTCAATCATTGACTAGAATCAACCGTTGACTCCACGCAATGACCTGACCGGAGTGCCCCGCCGCACGCACCGGCCCGCCGCAGCCTGAAGCACCTTCCCAGGGGTGCCGCTGCCGCCCGCCGCCGCCACGACGTCGCCTCCCTTCCCCGGAAGGACCGCATGTCCACCACGAACCCCGAGACCTCGTCCGTCTCGATCGTCGCCGCCGACCCGCAGGAACGGCACCGCAAGATCCTGCAGGCCCTGACCGGCCTGCTCCTGGGCATGTTCGTGTCGATGATCGCCAACACGGTGGTCTCCACGTCCCTGCCGGTGATCGTCCATGACCTCGGCGGAGACCAGGCCACCTACACGTGGGTGGTCACCGCGATGATGCTCGCCACCGCGATCGCCACCCCGATCTGGGGCAAGTTGGCGGACCTGTACTCCCGCAAGCTGCTGTTCCAGATCGCCATCGTCGTGTTCGTCGCGGCCACCGCCGCGGCCGGCTTCGCGCAGGACCCGGCGTGGATGATCTCCTGCCGCGTCCTGCAGGGCCTGGGCGGCGGCGGTCTCATCGCCCTGTCCCAGGTGATCATGGCGGACATCATCAGCCCCCGTGAGCGCGGACGCTACATGGGGCTGTTCGGTGCCGTCATGGCCGTCGCCACCGTGGGCGGCCCGCTGCTCGGCGGCCTGATCACGGACACCCTGGGATGGCGGTGGAACTTCTTCGTCTCCGTGCCGTTCGCCCTCGCCGCCCTGGTGATGGTGGAGAAGAACCTCAAGCTCGAGCGCCTCTCCCCCCGGAAGGCCAACATCGACATCCTCGGCATCGCCCTGATGGCCACCGCCACCACCCTCCTGCTGCTCTGGGTCACCCGCGCCGGCCAGGACTTCGAGTGGGTCTCGGCCACCAGCGCCTGGATGGTCGGCGGATCCCTGCTGGCTGCCGCGCTGTTCGTGGTGGTCGAGCGCAGCGTCTCCGAGCCGCTGATCCCGTTGCGTCTGTTCCGGAACCGCACATTCACCCTGGCCGTCGTGGCCTCGCTGTCGGTGGGCCTGGCCATGTTCGGCTCCGGCGTCTACCTGGCCCAGTACATGCAGCTCGCCCGCGGTGCCACGCCGTCCCAAGCCGGATTCATGACCCTGCCACTGATGGCCGCGTTCCTGATCTCCTCCACGCTGGCGGGCCGGCACATCACCAAGCACGGCAACTGGAAGCCGTTCCTGGTGGCGGGCTCCGTGTTCCTGACCATCGGCCTGGCACTGCTGGGCACCCTGCGCTACGACACGAACTTCGCCCTGGTCTGCGTCTACATGGCACTGGTGGGCCTGGGCATGGGCATCACCATGCAGAACCTCGTGCTGGTGGTGCAGAACACTACGGATCCGCACGCCATGGGCGTGGCCACCTCGGGCGTGACCTTCTTCCGTACCCTCGGCGGCTCGGCCGGCGTGGCCGCGATGGGCGCCGCCGTGGCCACCACGGTGACGGACGGCATCCAGTCCCGCGCCGCCGAGGTCCAGGCCGCCCTCGCGGGCATGGGTCCCGAAGGGGCCAAGTGGGCCACGGACATGCAGGCCGGCCGCCTGCCCGCCGTGGCCTCCATGCCGCACGAGCTGCGCGTGATCTTCGAGGAGACCTACGCCCAGGCCATCTCGAACGCCTTCCTCTGGACCGTGCCGCTGGCCGTGCTGGGCATCGTGGCGGTGCTGCTGCTTCCGAACATCCCGCTGGGCCGTCGCAACGCCCAGGAGCAGCGTGCCGCCCAGCGCGCCCGCCGCAGCGCCCAGCAGGAGGCGGCGGCCGCCGCGGTGGGCCCGCACACCGGCTCCCTGCCGCAGATCCGTGACGAGCGCCCGGACGCCGGCGGACAGCCGGGCGTCTCCCGCGGCACGGACACGGCCCGGGGGGACACCGGCGTGCAACCGGACGCCCCCCGGGGTACCGGAACCGAGGCGACCCGCCGGACCGGAGGCGACCGATGAGCAGCACCCCGCTCCCCCTGGGCGCCGCCGCCGAGCACCCGGAGGAGTTCGAGGCCGCCATCCGCGACCTCGAGGGCTCCTTCGTCACGCTCGTCCGCCAGTACCGCCAGCTCGTGGCCCGGCACGCCGAGCAGCTCAGCCCCGGCATGTCCTCCGGTGCGATGAAGGCGTTCCTGACGATCGTCAACGCCGCCCCGCTGTCCCCGTCCGCCCTGGCCGAGACGATGCTCGCCGACCGTGCGCAGATCTCCCGCTTCGTCAAGGAGCTCGAATCCCTGGAGCTCATCACCCGGGAGGCCGATCCGAAGGACCGCCGTGCGGCCGTCCTGCGCCCCACCGAAGAGGGCCTGCGCCGCCTCCACGAGGTCCGCACCGGACCGGTCGGCGGCGGCATGCGCCGCGACCTCGCCGGCTGGGACCTGGAGGACGTCCGGCAGCTCGGCACCCTGCTGCACCGCTTCACCGAGGAGCGCGCCCGCCGCGCCGAGTGAGGCCTCCGGCGCCGCAGGCGCCCCTCCCCGCCGCGCACCCCGGGTGCCGCGGTGCGCCGAGGCCTCCGAGACCCCGAACCCACGACGACGGCCGCTCACCGTCCGACTGCACATGCAGTCGGACGGTGAGCGGCCGTCGTCGTTGTTCCCCTGCGGGGTCGGGTCACCAGATGGAGACGCGCTCCTCCGGAGCCAGCCACATCGGGTCCTGCTCGGTGGTGCCGTAGGCGGCGTGGAAGGCGTCCAGGTTCTTCACCACCTGGTTGCAGCGGAACTCGTTCGGTGAATGCGGATCCGAGGCGATGCGCGTGACCATCGTCTCCGGACGCGTCAGCTGACGCCACACCGAGGCCCAGGAGGAGAAGAACTCACGGTCCTGCGCCGCAGTGTCCTCGTCCGCGGACTCAGACTGCTCCTCACGCCAGATCTCCAACGCCTGGTGCGCGATGCCCAAGCCGCCGAGATCGCCGATGTTCTCACCCAGAGTGAACTCGCCGTTGACGTGGTGGTCCGGGGCCTCCGCCGGGGACAGGGCGCTGTACTGGGCGACCAGCTTGGCGGTGCGGTCCGAGAACGCCTCCCGGTCCTCGTCCGTCCACCAGTTCTTCAGGGTGCCGGTGCCGTCGTAGCGGGAGCCCTGGTCGTCGAAGCCGTGGCCGATCTCGTGGCCGATCACCGCGCCGATGCCTCCCAGGTTCGCGGCCATGGAGCGCTCCGGGTCGAAGAACGGGGGCTGCAGGATGGCCGCCGGGAACACGATCGCGTTCTCCAGCGGCGAGTAGTAGGCGTTCACGGTCTGGGGAGTCATGTGCCACTCCTCCGGATCCGGGCCCTTCTCGATCTTCGCCAGGTCCCAGTCCCAGGCGAACTCATCCGCGCGGCGGGCGTTGCCGAGCAGGTCGTCCGCGTCCACCTCCAGAGTGGAGTAGTCGATCCACTTGGACGGGAATCCGACCATCGGGCGGAACATGGACAGCTTCTCCAACGCACGCTGGCGTGTGTCCTCCCCCATCCAGTCCAGGCGGGAGATGGAGCGCCGGTAGGCCTCGTTGAGGAGGCCGACCAGCCTGTCCATCTGGTCCTGATGGCCGGCCGGGTAGTGCTTGGCCACGTACAGCTGTGCCACGTCCTCGCCGGCGGCGGAGTTCACGAACGCCACGGCGCGCTTCCAGCGCGGGCGGACCTCCTCGGTGCCGGCCAGGCGGCGGCCGTAGAACGAGAAGTTCTCCTGCACGAACGCCTCAGGCAGGTACGCGGCGAAGGAACGAAGGACCTGCACCTCAAGCCAGTGCTTCCAGGTCTGCAGGTCCACGGCGTCCTCGCCGGCGAGCAGCGACTGGACGCCGGCGAGGAAGTCCGGCTGCCACACCACGACCTCGTCCGAGCGGGTGCCGGCGGCACCGATGCCCTCCAGCCAGGCCTGCGCCAGCGGGAACGTCTCGTCCAGCTGAGCGCGGGTGAGCAGGTTGTAGCGGGCCACGGCGTCGCGGGAGCGCACCACGTCCCAATGGTGCGAGGCGATCTTCGTCTCCAGGTCCACGACGCGGCCGGCGATCTCGGAGGCCTCCGCCTCGTCCGCACCGATGCCTGCCAGGGCGAGCATGCGGCCCAGGTGGGCGCGGTACTCGGAGACGATCTCCGCGTAGGAGTCCTCGCGGTAGTAGGACTCGTCCGGCAGGCCGAGGCCGCCCTGGAGCAGGTGGAGGAGCATGCGCTCGGGGTCGCCGGCGTCGTTCATGGCGCCGGTGTTGATCAGGCCGGAGACGCCGTGCCGCTGCAGGGCGCCGGAGAGGGTGAGCAGCTGCTCCGGGGTCTCCACGGTCTCGATGGCGGCGAGGTCTCCGGCGATCGGGGCCACGCCGCGGGCCTCCACGACCTCCTCGTCCATGAACGAGGTGTAGAGGGCGGCGATGCGGCGGCGCAGCGCGGTCCGGTCGGCGGAGGTGTCATCGGAAGAGGCGTCCGAGGCGGCGGCGTCCTCGGCGGAAGAGGTCTGCTCCGGGGCGTCCGCGGAGGCGGCGTCCAACACGGTGTCCGGGGAGGCGATGTCCGCAGAGGCCTCCACACGGGCGCGGGCGGCATCATGGCCGGTGCCGACGGCGCGCACAGCGTCCTCGCACAGGTGCCGGACCGCGAGCTCGGCGTTGTCCCGCAGCTCGAGGAACGCGCCGTAGGCGCCCTGGTCAGAGGGGATCTCATGGGAGGCCAGCCACTCGCCGTTGACGTGGCGGTAGAGGTCCTCGGTGGGGCTCGGGACGGCGTTCTCGGCAGGTGCGGTCACAGGTGGTGCTCCTTTGGATGCTGTGGACGATGGGCGGGCATGCTTCCCCGAAGCCTAGTGGGTCAGGTCACACCCGCGCAGGGACGACGACGGCGGCGCACCCGGGGAGCACTGCATGCAGTGCCCGGGTTCGCCGCCGTCGTCGGGTCGGCTCAGAGGACTTTGCTGGGTGCGGAACTCCTCCGGCGGGCCGTCACTGCCCCGCCGACCATGCCTCGCTCAGGTCAGGAGACCGCGGCCGCGAGCTTGGAGACGGACTCCTCCATCTGCTCCTGGCTGATCAGCGGGAACAGGTTCTTCGCAAGGAGGTCCGGGTCGGTGACCTTGGACCAGTCGTAGGTCAGGGTCACCTCCGTGGAATCCTGGCCGGTGGCCTCGAGGGTCCAGATCCACTCCCATCCCGGCGGCTCGGTGCCGGCGGGTGCGGTGGCCCAGCCGACCATCTTGTTCTCGTCGTAGGCGACCACGTGGTTGTCGGTCCGGTACTCGCCGCCCATGTGCTCGCCCTGCATGTTCATGGTGAACACGTCGCCGACCTTCTGGATGCGCTGCGTCTTCTCGTCGTCCACGACGAAGCCGCTGGAGTCGAAGAGCTTGTGCTTCTCCGGCAGGGTCAGCACCTCGAAGATGTCCTTGGCCGGAGCGTCGATCGTACGGGTCACGGACTGCTTCGTCTCGCCCTGGGGGCTCTGATTCATGCTCATGCCTGCACCGTAGACACGCCCGCCCCCGCACTGGCAAGGGCGCAGGAGCGACGCGCTTCCGCCGCGGCTTCCTGAGCGGCTCTTGATCTGCACTCGGATCTGCGCCTGCCCGCGCCTCGATCTGCCACTGCCCGCGCCTGCCCGCGCCTCGATCTGCCACTGCCCGCGCCTGCCCGCGCCTCGATCTGCGCCTGCCCGCGCCTGCCCGCGCCTCGATCTGATCCAGAGCCTGCCCGGCGTGCTCCCTTTCGGAACGAAGCCCCCCGGGGCCAAGCGCTCTTCCCCTCCCAAGCGCTCGATCCGATCCGGAGCCTGCGTGGCGTGCTCCCTTTCGGAACGAGGCCTCCGGCACCGAGGCGGCCCTCGTTCCCAAGCGCTCGATCCGATCCGGAGCCTGCGCGGCACGCTCCGTTTCGGAACGAAGCCTCCGGGGCCTTGGACATCGCGGCCCGCGGCAGGCGGCCGCCCTCAGGCCGGCACGTTCCGGCCCGCACGGAAGCGGCTCACCGAGGCGTCGCCGGTGATCCAGTGCCGCCACGGGAACCGCGCCGATCCTCCCTCGCCGGAGACGCCCACCCGGGGCCCGGTCGACACGTGCGGCGGTGCCGAGCCGGCCGGCGGCGGAGCGAGGACGAACACGGCGGGTGCGAGGCCGTCGTCGGGACGCGGGATGCGGGGAACAGCAAGCCCGGGTGCTCCCCCGGGCGCAGGAGCATCGGCGAGTGTGATCGGCAGGTGCCCCATCTCCAGGGTGATGCCGAGGCCCTGGCCGAGGTTGCCGGGGCCGGAGAGCAGTCGGGCGCCGGTGTCCCGGCCCCGGCGGAGGACGGCGAGGTCATGACCGGCGACGACCTCGGCGGCGCGGACGAGGAGGCCGCCGGCCGCGTCGGGCTCGTGGACGACGAGGTTGAGACAACGGTGGATCCCATAATTCAGGTACACGTACGTCCGCTGCGGCGGCCCGAACAGCGCCGCGTTGCGCTCGGTGCGGCCACGGTAGGAGTGGGCGCCCGGGTCCTCGCCCCGGTCGCCGTAGGCCTCGAGCTCGGTGAGGCGGACGGTGACCGCCCCGTCGGCGGTGATGACCGTGAGCAGGCAGCCGAGCAGGGCCGGCGCCGCCTGCGTGGGGTGGACGTGGAAGAGTGCGGCGAGGTCGTCGCAGGAGCGCGGGACGGGCGTCGAGACCGCGTCCTCCGGGTCCCCTCCCGGCAGGCCGCGGTGAGCTGGGGACGGCATCTTCATCCTTCCGGAGACGTGCATGCGGACGCTGGACGAACCTCCACCCTGGCAGCGTGGACCGTCAGAATCCCAGCCGGGGCCGGCCTGCCACCAGGTGCCGACGCCTCAGTCCTGCGCCGCCGGCAGCACCATGTTGTCGATCAGCCGCACCGGCGGCACGTGTGCTGCCACGAGGGCGAGGGCGTCCCGGCGCAACGGCTGACACAGCAGCTCCGGGCCGAGCTCGGCGAAGGTGTCCCGGTCCACCACCACGAGGTGGTCCAACTCGACGCCCGGTTCGTCCTCGACCATCCGGCGAGCGGCTTGGACGTCGACGGGCTCGCCGGCCGCCGCGGCGTCGGCCAGGCCGCGCAGAGCGCGGCTGAGGACGAGCGCGTGCTCCAGGCCCGCGGCGTCCAGGCGGGTGTTGCGGCTGGACAGGGCAAGGCCCTCGGGGGAACGCACGATGGGCACGGCACGGACGTCGACGTCGATGTCCAGATCCGTGGCGAGGCGGCGCAGGACGGTGAGCTGCTGCGCGTCCTTCTGACCGAAGTAGCTGCGCAGGACCGGCACCGCAGGGCGGGCGATGTTCCACAGCTTGGCCACGACGGTGGCCACGCCGTCGAAGTGCCCCGGGCGGGAGGCGCCCTCGAGGACCTCCCCCATACGGCCGGCCGAGACGGTGACGATCGGCGCGTCAGGGTAGCCCGGATACATCTGCTGCACGTCCGGGGCGAACACGACGTCGGCCCCCGCCGCCGCCAACAGGTCCAGATCGGCGTCCAGGGTGCGCGGGTAGTGCTCGAGGTCGGCCGGATCGCCGAACTGCAGCGGGTTCACGAAGATGCTGACCGCCACGACGTCGTTCTCGGCGCGGGCCCGCTGCACCAGGGCCGCGTGGCCGCCGTGGAGGGCTCCCATCGTGGGGACCAGGCCGACAGTGACGGGCTCGGCGTCGGAGGCATCGTCGTCCGCGGCGCCGGCGACGAGCTCACGGAGGGCAGAGCGCATCTCTGCGACCGTCCGGGTCAGACGAGGACGCGCAGGCACACCTCCGGCCTCGGCCTTCTCAGGTGCCGGGAGGGCGTCCTCGAGGGTGAGGCCGGTGCCGGCGGGAACGGGACGCTGGTCGGGGACGCGATCATAGGGGGTCACCGTCCAAGTCTAGGTGTTGGGGGTCATGAGGTTCTCTAGGTGTTGACAGTCATGAGGATCTCGCCACGAGGCACGGGGCCGGCCGGCGGGCGGCGCGCAGGGCGGTCGCGGCCCCTGACCGGATGCCCTCTGTAGCCCACGTGCTACCGTGGCCGGCACCCGGGCCGACACCCGTGCCCACCCCGTAAGGACTCCGACGCGCCCACGCGCCGTCATCCCCGCGCCCACGCGCCGTCGTCCCCGCGTCCACGCGCCGTCGTCCCGAGGAGGACCCGTGAACACCCCGCTCATCGTCACACTCGTCGTCGCCGCCGTGGTGGTGGTGCTCGCGGTGTGGGCCGTCTCCGTCTACAACGCGCTCGTCCGCCGCCGCAACGACTCGAACGAGGCCCTCAGCGGGATCGACGTCGCCCTGGAGACCCGCTATGACCAGGTGAGCCAGCAGGCCAAGGTGGTCGAAGGTGCCGTGGGCCAGGAGGTCCGCACCATCCTGGACGCGACGGCGCTGCGCACCGGCCGCAGCATCCGCGACCTGAGCGTCCCGGAGAAGGCCGAGCTCGACCAGACCCTCGGCGACGTCCAGCGGCGCATCATCAGCTCCCCCGGCAGCCTGGCCAGCTTCGAGGCCTACCCGGAGATGCGGTCGCTGGCGAACGTGGAGACCCTCCAGCGCACCGTCAACGAGACCGAGGAGCGCCTGCAGGCCGCCCGGCGCGCCTACAACGCGGCCGCCACGGAGTACAACACCGCCCGCGGGCAGTTCCCCACCGTGCTCATCGCCGGCCTGCTCGGCTTCCAGCCGCACACGCTGTTCACGCTCACCGATCCCGTCAAGCGCGGCCAGACGGACCTCGACGGCTTCCTCTCCGGGGGGCAGGCATGAGCGGCATCGAGGTCCCCCCGTTCGAGGAGGTCTGGTCCGGGCTCGACGCCGAGCGGACCCGGCAGGTGGGCGAGCAGGTCGACACGGCCCGCACCGATGTCCCCTGGTACTTCAAGGTGATGCTCGCCGGAGGACTCGCGGTCTTCGTCCTCGCACTGCTGCTGGGCCAGGTCCTCATCGCCCTGGGCGCCGCCGTCGTGTTCGCGATCCCGGCCTTCGTGGTCGTCCGCCGCCTGGCGAACGCGTCCCGCACCGTCAGCACCGACGTGACCGCCCCCGTGTTCGAGGCCATCGCGGCGGGGCTCACCCTCCCCCACGCCGCCCACGACGGCGCCGCCCTGCGCGCCGAGTACGAGCCGGAGGGCAGCGTCCCGCAGCCCCGCCTGCGCTCGGCCGGCTTCATCGTGGACACCAGCGTCCTGCAGGAGGACGTCGTCACCGGGACCCTGGGCGAGACGGACTTCGTGCTGGCCGACCTGAAGTGGCAGCAGATGCGTCCGCCGGCCCCCGAGGCCGACCCTGAGAAGGAGGCGCGGGACCGCCGGCGCATGGAGCGCCTTCAGGACTCGGCGCGCCGGGGCACCCTGGACTCGCGACGCCGCCAGGACGAACTGTCCAGACTGGAGGCACGCTTCGAGCGCGGGGGCGACCTCAGCGCGCTGGTGCCCAAGTCCCTGCGCACCTCT
Organism: Micrococcus lylae; assembly: GCF_900163825.1. NCBI lineage: Bacteria > Bacillati > Actinomycetota > Actinomycetes > Micrococcales > Micrococcaceae > Micrococcus > Micrococcus lylae. The sequence continues at coordinate 23,947 of NZ_FUKP01000056.1, forward strand.
GTCCAAGGCTGGGCGGAGCAGGTCACCACGGACACCGCGATGCTGGGCCCGTCCTCCGTGTTCTTCTCCGCGGACTTCCACAAGGACTTCACCTCCACCGTGTACCTGCTGCCCCGGAAGGACCACCAGGCGTTCCGCGGACTCAGCGAGGACACGGCCCGGGAGCGCGGGATCACCCCGCTGCGTCTGGAGGACGTGCGCATCACGCGCCAGTACGAGGGGTGGGCCTCGGACCAGGTCGAGGCGCGCTACCTCATCACCCCGGAGCTGATGGACACGCTCGACCGGCTGCGCGAACGCTTCGGCACCGAGCACATGGCCGTGTCCTTCACGGGAGGGCGCATGAACATCGGTGCGGCACTGGACACCAACCGGTTCGGCTTCGACCTGGCCCGGCAGCACGAGCGCACCATCGAGGACATGGGCCGGGACATCTACGAGGACCTCGTCCTGTTCCTCGGCCTCGTGGAGGACTTCCGCCTCAACACGCGCATCTGGTCCAAGGACTGAGCCGCGGGCCGACGCGCAGTCAGCGCACCGTCAGACCGCGCTTGGAGCCCTTGCCGGCCGTGCTCGGCGGCGGCCTGGACGGTGCCCCCTCCCCGGACACGACGTCGGCCGCCCGCCTTCTGTAGGGAAGGCGGGCGGCCGGCGTCGGGCAGGGCCGTCAGGAGGGCCGTCAGGGGTTCAGGCCGAGCTCCTTGGGCAGGGGTGCGGCCTCCTCGCCGAGGACCTTCTCGGCGAGGAACGCCTGGACCACCTCGTACCAGACCTTCGCGTGCTGCGGGGTGAGGATCCAGTGGTTCTCCTGCGGGAAGTACAGGAACCGGTGCTCGGTGGAGCCGTCCTCGCCCGCCGGCAGGCCGGACGTGGCGAGCAGCTCGTACCAGAGGCGCAGGCCCTCGCCGATCGGCACGCGGTAGTCCTTGTCCCCGTGGATCACGAGCATGGGGGTGACGATGTCCTGCACGAACCGGTGCGGGGAGTTGGCCGCCATCATCTCCGGGCTCATCTCACGGTCCCAGTAGAAGGAGGCGTCCGTCGTCGGGCCGAAGCCCTCCAGAGCCCAGAGGGAGGCGTGGGTGACGATCGCGTTGAAGCGGTCCGTGTGGCCGGCCACCCAGTTGGCCATGTAGCCGCCGAAGGAGCCGCCCATGGCGGCGGTGCGGGTGGCGTCGATGTCCGCCCGGGCCTCCACGGCGTCCGTGATGGCCATCAGGTCCGTGTAGGGCTCGGCGCCCCAGCGGCCCCAGCCGCGCTGCACGAAGTCGCGGCCGTAGCCGGTGGACAGCGCCGGGTCCGGCAGGAGCACCGCGTAGCCCTGGGCGACCATGAGCCACGGGTTCCAGCGCCAGGACCAGGCGTTCCAGGAGGACACCGGGCCGCCGTGGATCCACAGCAGCAGCGGGTGGCCGCCCTCGGGGGCCTTCCCGGCAGGCAGGGCGAGCCAGCCGCGGACGCGGGTGCCGTCCTCCGTGGTGGTCTCCACGTCCTCGAGGGTGCCGGGCACAGCCGGGCGCTCGGACGGGTTCTGCAGGCGGGTGGCCTCGCCGGTGGCGAGGTCCACGCGGGCCACCTCCGGTGGGAACAGGTAGGAGGAGCGCACACCGTACAGGGTGGTGCCGTCCGGGGAGACGACGACGTCGGACCACGCCTCGTCCTGGTGCGTCACCTGGGTGACGGCGCCGGAGGGGACGTCGATGCGGAAGAGGGGGGCGCGGCCGTCCTGGTCCGCCACCGCGATGACCGCGGAGTCGTCCGGCAGCCAGCCGACCACGTGGGGCCAGCGGTCCCAGTCATGGGCCAGCGGAGTGAGCTCCCCGGTGACGGTGTCCATCAGGTACAGGTGCGGGTCCTGGGTGGACTCCGGGGTGGTGTGCGGGCCGACGACGACCACCGCGCGGGTCCCGTCATGGCTGATCGGCCCGGCGTGGGCGTCCTGGCCTGGCTCGTCCACGAGGGCGGTGACCCGGCCGGTGGCGGTGTCCACGCGGGCGATCCACTCCCTCATGTCCGCCTTCGCGCCGGCGCGGGACGCCGTGACCAGCGCGAACGAGCCGTCCGGGGCCACCTGGGCGGAGACGCCGAAGCCGTGGGAGCGGTCGAAGCCGGTGAGGTGGCGCAGATGGTGTTCGCCCTCCTCCGGAATGCCGCCGGCCTGCTCGATCGTCGCGGCGCTGGGGTGATCGGCGGAGGCGTCGTCCTGGTCGGCCGGGGCGTCCGGGTCCGGGCCGTCGGCGAGCACGAACAGCTCGGGCGTGGCCGGGCCGAGGTCGTGGTCCCAGAAGCGGACCGGGTAGCCGGTGTGGAGGATGGCGTCCACGCCGGCGTCCTTGCGGGCCTTCGACAGCTCGGCATGCTCGGCCTCGGTGGCGGCGCCGGGCAGGCGCGGGGCACCGAGGACCACCGTGTCCGCCGCGGAGGCGCAGGAGACGGAGGAGACGCCACCGGGGCGGGTCAGCACCACGCGGGCCTCGCCGCCCTGGGCCGGCAGCGCCCACAGCGCAGAGGACTTCTCCTCCTCTCCCGGGGCAGGGCGGCCGGAGGTGAAGTACAGGGTGCCGTCCGCCGCGAACTCGGCACCGGCCTCGCCCTCCACGGAGCGGGTCAGGCGGTGCGCCGGCCGCTCGCCCGACGGGTCCACCTCCCACAGGGCGGAGGCGTAGCCGGTGCCCTTGACGTTCGGTGTGGCCAGCGTGGTGACCAGGCGGGTACCGTCCGGGCTCAGGGTCAGGCCGGAGGTGCGCGGCAGCGCGATGAAGTCGGTCAGGTCGTGGAAGGACGTGCGCGGTTCACTCATGAGAACCGTTCTATCCGCGGGGTGTGATGCGGGTCAATCGGCTTCGCGGCGGACGGAACCGGTGGAGCGGGAGGTGCAGATCAGGGCAGGGCCAAGAAGTCTCGAAGCCAGACGTCCACCTCGCGCATCGTCGTGACGTCGACCCGCCCGAGCAGGGATCCCAGCCTGTCCCTCGTGATCGTCCGAGGCTGCTCCGTCAGGACGAAGGTCGGCCGAGGCAGCTCCAGGTGGGGGCCCGTCAGGCGGACATGGTTGGGCCAGCCCCGGTCGGCGGTGGCGCAGGGAAGCACGATGGCCAGTGTGTCAGCTTTGGCCAGGAAGAGGTCGCTCGCCACGACCAACACCGGCCGCCGGCCGGCCTGTTCCCTCCCCAGGGTCGGGTTCACATCCGCCCACACCACGTCTCCGCGATGGAGCTCAACGGTCACCGTCGTGCCCCTCTGGCGCAGGAAGTGCGACGTCCCATTCCCAGAACTCCAGCCTTCCGCCCGCCCACGGACGCCCATGGCGCGGCTGTGCGAACGCATGGAAGGATCGAGGCATGCGCATCATCACCGTCTGCCTGGGCAACATCTGCCGCTCCCCCGCCGCCGAGGCCGTGCTGAAACGCGCCCTACAGCGCTCCGGCCTGGACTCCCAGGTCTCGGTGCGCTCGGCAGGGACAGCGGACTACCACGTGGGCGAGCAGCCCTACCCGCTGGCCCTCGAGGTCGGCCGGGAGCGCGGCTACACCTTCGACTCCGTGGGCGCGCAGCTCACTCGCGAGGACATCGACGACGCGGACCTGATCCTCGTCATGGACGAGTCGAACTATGACGACGTCCTGGCCCTGGCCGGACCCGGCGACGCGGAGGACAAGGTGCACCTGCTCGGCGAGTTCGCCTCCTCCGTGGACACCCAGGGCGTCCTGGAGGTCCCGGACCCCTGGCAGCGTCCGAAGCACGTGTTCGTGGACATGTACGAGCAGATCGAGGACTGCGTGGAGGGAGTCGTCGCGGCCATCAAGGCCGGAGACCTCTAGGACCTCCGCCGACGGCGAGACGTCGTCACGCCTGCGCCGGCAGTGCCTCGGCGAGCGCCGTGATCAGCGCGCAGAGGGCCTCGCCGGTCCGGGAGGCCTCGTCCGGCCGCGGCGCCGGATGCACCCGCCAGGTCAGCGGGGTCCCCGGGACGTGGACCGCGTCCGCGATCACCCAGTCCTGGGACGTGCTGCCGTCGATGACAAAGAACTCGGTCTGCGCCTCCTCCACCCGGTGGCTGACATGCAGCTCCACATGCCACGGCGTGTCCGCGCCCGGCCCGTGCCAGGTGGCCGTCATGCGCACCACCTCGTCCCCCGCGGCCTGCTCACGATGGGCCAGCCACAGCCGAGCCTCCACGGGACGGTCCGGCGCAGTGTCCACGACGATGTTCCAGGCCCCGCCGAGGGCGCGCTGCACCGGCGCCGGCTGGTCCCCGTCCGGAAGGCCCCCGGCCAGACCGTTGGGGGCCACCACCGCGTCCCACGCGCTGACCTGTGCCACCCGTGCGCGCGGTGCCGCCACCGGCGGTGCGCTGACCTGCGCAGCCGGTGCCGCAGCACGCAGGACCTCGACGGCGGCGGCCAGGATCTGCCCGGCATCGGAACGCTCCGGTGCGGACAGCCAGACCACCTCACCGCCGCCGTCCGGCACCAACGCGGCACCGACGGAGCACAGGTCGCCGCACAGGCCCGACCGCAGCACCTCCACCCGCACCCCCGGGACGGGGCTGGGGCACCTCTGTGTGCTGAGGGCAAGGCCGAACGTCGGGCCCGGATCCTCCAGCGTCAGTCGCGGCAGCGCGTCCGGTCCTCCGTGGTCGCAGCGCAGGACGACGACCCCGCCATCCGTGAGAATGCGCACCGCCCCCACGTCAGCCCTGCCCCCGCACCTGACGCACCTGTCCGCCGAACCACTCGACGAACTGCGGGACCCACCCGGTGGCGCCGTCGTTCCAGTGGGTGCCCACAGTGGACTGCGGGAAGACCACCGCAGAGGAGAAGGGATCCCGCAGGCCGAGGTGCGTGCCGTCGTCGTCCCTCACGGTGACCCACTGCAGACCGTGCGCGGCGCCCAGGTGCTCGCCGAGCAGCACGGCCACCACGTCCAGCATCACGGAGGCGACCTCCGGCTCCAGCTCCCCGGCCTGCACGGCCGCGAGCTGCCGGTCCGCGTAGGCGCTGACCTGGTCCAGCTCGAGGTGGTCCACGCCCTCCTGACGGGCGAAGCCGAGGCGGTCCTGGACCCACTGCTCCTCCGCATCGGTGAGCGGGCCGACGGCGTCGGTGTGCGGGGCGTTCTTCTGCGCGGCATCCTCGGTCATGGACACCATTCCATCACGGTGGTCGTTCCCCCGGCCGGGCCCATGCGCTAGCGTCTCACCCGGACAGGGATGGCCACAGGCCGCCGGACAGACGGACTCCCGGAAGGCGCGGGAGGCAGAGGAGGGAACCTTGCTCGGATTCGGGCCCGGAGGGTTCAGCACGTTCCAGCTCATGTTCGCGGCGGTTCCGCTGTTCATGATCGCCATCGCCGGATGGGGGCTGGTCTCCGTCGCCCGGCGCCGCGCGGACGCGAACCGCATCGTCCGCGTCGGGCAGCGCGTGCAGGGCAAGGTGATCACCGCCTACGTGGGCCAGAGCGGCTCCGGGGACAACCGGCAGACCTACATCGTGGAGACCATCGAGTTCATGACCCTGGACGGCCGCACCGTACGCGCCTCCCCCACCTATTCGGACGTCGGACTCACCGACCGCGGCGGCATGTTCGTCACCGTCATCTACGACCCGCAGGACCCCTCCCGCTTCCTCGCCCCCCAGGACGGCCAGGAGCTGCGGATGCGCGGCCATGGTGTCCAGATCGGCGTCCGGGTGTTCATCATCCTCTTCGCCCTGTTCTTCCTGGTGTCCTCACAGCTCATGTTCTTCAGCTTCACCTCCCTGCTGGACCGCTGAGCATGGCGGGAACCGGCTCCACGCACCGCGTCCGCCACGACGACGGCACGCTCGCCTTCCGCAAGACCGCCGCCCTCCCCGGGCTCCTCGCCTTCGAGGCCCGGGGCCTGCGCGCCCTGGCCGGTGCCGGCGCACGGGTGCCGGCCGTGCTGCGGGCCGAGGACGACCTGCTCGAGATCGAGTGGATCGAGGACACCGGGCGGGCCACCCCGCAGACGGAGGAGGCGTTCGGCCGGGAGCTGGCCGCCCTGCATCGGGAGTCCCGACCGCCGGAGGCAGGTGCCGACTGGTTCGGCGCGGTGGACGGACACCCGCACCGGCCCGCCGGATCCGACCGTGGGCCGGTGCGGGCCTGGCTCGGCGCCGCCGCGATCGACCTGGCCCCGTGCGACACCTGGGCGGAGTCATGGGTGGTCCGACGCATCGTGCCGCTGGCCGAGCAGGCCGTGGACGCAGGCAGCGCCCCCGAGCGCGTCCGAGAACTGGCGGCCGCGCTGGCGGAGCTGACGGCCGGCTTCGGACCCGACTCCCCGAACACGCACCCGGGTGCGGCGGTGCTGGGAGGGGCGGAGCCGTCGTCGTTGGTCCACGGTGACCTGTGGGCCGGGAACCGGCTGATCGACGCCGCCGGGCGCAGCTGGCTGATCGACCCGTGCGCGCATCGCGGACACCGCGAGGTGGACCTGGCCATGATGGACCTGTTCGGCGGTTTCGGGCCCGGGGCGTGGGAGGCGTACGAGGAGGCCTTCCCACTCGCCGACGGGTGGCAGGAGAGGGTGCTCGCCTATCAGGCGGTGCCCCTGCTGGTGCACGCCGTGCTGTTCGGCGGCGGGTACGGGCGGCAGGCCGAGGCGGCGCTGGAGCACGCCGTGCGGCTGGGAGGCTGAGGCGCCGGCCAGGGCGGAATGAGTTCCTCCTCCCCTTCCACCAACTGGTGAGGACTCACCCCCTCGGGGCCCGAAAGCAGGGCGGGAGAGGGTGAGTCCTCACCAGTAAGCGGGGGGACCAGAAAGCGGGGGACCAGAAAGCGGGGGCGTGGAGGGGTCAGAGCCCGCCGGTCTCGCCGCCGGTCTCGCTGCCGGTCTCGCTGCCTGTCTCGCCGCCGGTCTCGCCCGACTCCTCCGCGCCGTCCAGGGCGGCGCGGATCCGCCCCGCCGCATCCGGGCGCAGGGCGCCGCGGTCCTCGGCGCGGTCTGCGGTCGTGCGGGCCATGGCCTCCCAGGCGTGGAGGATGTCCGCGGGCATACCCTCCTCCACCATCTGCTCCAGGGTCTCGCGGTGACCACGCACCGTCTCCACGTCCCCGCGGGCCACCGGGCCGGTCAGCGCAGCGTCCCCGTTGGACAGGGCGTTCTCCAGGGAGGCCGAAAGCAGGGGCCGCAGCAGGCGCTCGGTGTCCGTGACACCGATCTCCGCCAGCAGCTGCGCCGACTGTGCGGTCAAGGTCACCAGATGGTTCGAGCCGTGGGAGAGGGCCAGGTGATAGGCCGGCCGGTCCGCCTCCTTGATCACCACCGGCTCACCGCCCATCTCCACGGTGAGCGCCTGCGCCACCGGCAGCACCACCGGGTCCGCGGTGACGCCGAAGACGCAGTCCTTGAGCCGGTCCAGATCCAGGGACAGCCCGGTGAAGGTCATGGCCGGGTGGATGGCCAGCGGGATCGCACCGACCGCCCGGACGGACGTCATCACGCCCACGCCGTAGCGGCCGGAGGTGTGCACCAGCAGGTGCCCGGCCTGCACGTGGCCGGCCTGCACGAGACCGTCCACGAGCTCGCCGAGCACGTCGTCCGGGACGGCGAACAGCACCATCTCGGAACGGCGCAGGATCTCCGGGATCTCCAGGACCGGCACGTCCGGCAGCAGCGCCTCGGCCCGGGTCTTCGAGGCCTCGGACACCGCGTGCACGCCGGTCACCGTGTGCCCGGCGCTGCGCAAGGCCGCGCCCAGCACGGCACCCACCTTCCCTGCGCCGATCACGCCGACGCCCAGGCGTCCCGGACGCTGGGCGGGGTCGATCGCGGTGTCCAGTCCGCCGGTCACGGTGTCTCCTTCGTGGGGGTCGGGCCCGCCTGCGCGCTCGGCAGCCGGCCGGGGTCCTGTGCGGCCGGCGCGGGCGCCGCAGCACCGGCCCCCGCAGGCTGCAGCTGCCGCTCGAAGCGCTCGAGCTCCTCGGGGGTCATCCACTGATCGCGGTCCTTGAGGCGGCGGGCCACGGCGGCGATCTGCGACTCATGCTGGAACAGCTTCTCGGCCGCCGCACGGTCCTGCGCCTTCACGGTGACCTGCTTGCCGCCGGCCAGGTGGACGGCCACGTCCGCCACGCGCAGACGGCGCTGCACGGGTCCGGCATCGATCCGCAGGTCCTGGATGCGCTCGTGCTCGGCCACCTCGAGGCGGCGGGCGAAGCGTCCGCCGCGCACCAGCAGCAGCCGGGAGGTGGTGAGGAAGCCGGTGCGGCGCCACGTGAACCACGTGAACCAGGCCCGCGCGCGGCGCGGGATGTGGGTGAATCCGCCGTCGGTGAGGTCGCCGTGCAGGGCCACGTGCATCAACTCCGCCGGACTCAGCTCTGCGGCCGCGCCCTCGGCCACGCCGGGCTCCGGGGACACGATGGTCAGCACGCGCAGCACGTCCTCCCACGGGCCCACCGGCAGCACGAGCGAGCGTTCGGAGTCCACACCGGTGCCGTAGCCGGCCACCTGCACCCGCACCTGGTACCAGCCCAGCGGTCGCCAGAGCAGCGACTGCCGGATGGTCACGCCCTGCACGCGCCCGGGCGGGACGGTCTGGGAGTTCGTCTCCGTCAGGCCGTAGCGCAGCTTCAGCCCGTCCCGCGAGTGGCGGACGGTGAAGCCCCAGCCCTTGTTCAGGCCGGACCAGGTGCTGGTGACGATCGCGAACAGCAGCGGGACCGCGAAGCCCGCCGCGCCGAGCCCGATGATGGACCACCGCGTCTCCCCGTCGCCCAGCCATGCCTCGGGCATGAGGCCGACGAACAGTCCCGCGGCCCCCAGGAACCCGGCGAAGCCGATGAGGGTGGCCAGCGGGCCCGAATCGGACAGCATCACCGAGCCGACCAGCCGCCCCGGCGGGACCTTGAGCATGAGCACGCCCTCGTCCCGGTCGCGCAGCATCGGCTGCCCGGCCGGGACCACCGTGTCCGGCGAGCCGGAAGCGGCGGGTGCGGTGCCGTCGTCGGGAAGGGGGCCGGGGGCGGACGCGCCCTCCGCGGGCAGGCCGTCTGCCGGCTGCGCCTGCTCGGCCCGGTAGTCGGCGACGCCCGAGGCGTGGTCGAGGATCTCGCGGCGGACCTGCTCGGCGCGGTCCTTCTTCAGAAAGGACAGCTCCAGGGCGGTGTCCCCGCCGTCGGCGGCCTCGACCTTCACCGCGGCCAGCCCGAACAGGCGCGGGATCAGGGGGTGCTGCAGGTCCACGGCCTGCAGGCGGTCATAGCGCATCTGCCGGTTCTTCCGGAACAGCCAGCCCTCGCGCAGCTGGACCTCCGAGTCCGTGAGGCGGAAGCGCCTGAACCACCAGGACAGGAAGAAGACCACGCCGAGCAGCAGGATCACGCCGGCGGCGATGCCGATGGCCGGCAACAAGTCCATGATCGAGTCCGGCCCGGAGCCGCCCGAACCGGAGTCCCCGCCGCGGCGGCCGGCGCCGAAGACGCTGTCCACCCACTCCTCCACGAACTCGCGGCCGACGAAGAACAGCATCACGGCCAGGAAGGTCCAGCTCTTCACCCACGGGGTCAGCGGGTGCATGCGGGTCCAGCCCTCGGCGTCCGTGGGACGCCCGGTGTCCGTCACCGGGGCCTCGGCGGCGTCTGTGGGCCGCTCGGTCTCCGCCGCGGGGGCGTCATCGGCGGGGAGGTCCTGTCCCTGGGGCTGGGGTCCGGGCAGGTCGCGGCGGTCGTCGTCCTGAGGCGTCGGCATGCGGTCCTCCGGGATCACAGGCCCGCCAGCCTTGCCTGGCCGCGCTGCATGAGCACCTCGCGCAGCCGCTCGGACTCGGCCTTGGACAGCCCGGTCATCTCCAGGTCCGCGCCGGCGGTCTTCAGGGTCACCGTCTGCACGCCGAAGCGGCGCTGGATCGGCCCCTCCTCCACGTCCACGTACTGCAGGCGCCCGTAGGGCACGGCCTTCACGGAGCGGAACATCAGTCCCTCCCGCCAGAGGATGTCGTCCTCCCGCTCCGCATAGCCCCGGGCGCGCACCTGGCGGGGGGTCAGGGCGAGGTCGATCAGACCCCACAGCAGCATCGCGCCGGGCAGACCCCAGGCGAACCAGTCCCAGAGGCCCGCCCAGACGCCGGTGAGCTTGAGGATCAACGGGACGGCGGTGACGCCCACGAAGAACAGCGTGCCCACCACGCCGGTCACCAGCTGGGCCGGGATCTCCCGCTCGGACACGGGCGTGAATTCGACGCCCTCAAGCTCCATGGCGCGCACTGGCGTATCCCTCCTCCGTCTCGGGTGGACGGCGGACGCCCCGCCCGCCGGACTGCCCATCCTGCCCGAGGCCGCCCTCGGGATCCGAATCGTCGCCGCGGATGCGGCACCAGGACTCCACCAGCAGGCCGATCACCACCATCACGGCACCGGCCACCACCATGAGGATCGCGTCCAGGAGCACGCCGCGGGCGGCGACCGCCCTGGTCAGCACCTGCACCAGCACCCCGGCGTGCCAGCCGCCGAACAGGGCGCCGGCGAACGCCCCCGCCTGGGCCAGCACCAGGATGCGGGCGGCGGCGAGCGGGTCCATGCGCTCGGCGGGCTTCCGGCCCCGGTCCCGGCGGATGCGCAGGCCGAAGCCGAGGCTGATCAGGGCCACCACCAGCAGGGTGATCAGGGCCGGAGGGCCCAGCACCGGGGTCAGCCGGCCGGCGCCCTGGGAGAGCAGCGCGACCGTCCAGCCCAGCAGGCCGGCCAGCAGCGCCATCCCGGGCAGCCACCAGGTGCGCAGCGTGATCATGTGCGGTCCCTCCACGTCGAGTCGATGCGCTCTCCGGGAGCAGTCTCCTCCTGCCGTGAGGTCCCGCGCGAGGCCGACGACGCACCCAGGGTGAGGCGGCCGCCGTCGGGAAGGGAAGGCTTCGGGCGGGCGGGCCCGCCGTCCAGGTGGACGCGCTCCGGCGGCATGCGGCGGACCGTGTCCGCGCGCTCGGCGCGTGCGGCGAGCTCGGCCACCGGCACCCCGGCGAGCGCGGCGTCCGGGTCCAGCCAGAGCCACGGCAGCAGCACGAAGGCGCGCTCGGCGGCGCGCGGATGCGGCAGGGTCAGGTCCGGGTGATCGCTGGTGAGGTCCCCATAGGCGACGATGTCCACATCCAGGGTGCGGGCGCCCCAGCGGACAGTCCGGCGGCGGTGGTGCTCCTGCTCCAGCAGGTGCGCGATGCCCAGCACCTCCCACGGCGAGCGCGTGGTCCGCGCGGTGACCACCTGGTTCCGGTAGTCCGGCTGTCCGGGCGGGCCGCCGACCGGCTTCGTGAGCGCACGCGGGGACGCCTGCACGTCCGTGAACCCGGGCATCACCGTCAGGGCGGCCACGGCCGCGTCCATCGTCTGGTCCGCCTCCCCCAGGTTGGCGCCCAGCGCCAGCACGACGACGGCCGGCCGGCTCGGCCTGTCCCCCAGGGTCTTCGTGGGGGCCGGGCCCTGTGCCGGGTGGGTCCAGTCCCGCGGGACGGGCTCGCCCGGGGCAGGGGTGGAGGTGTCCGACATCAGCGGGAGGCCTCGAGGTCGGCGCGGTCGCGGACGACCGTCACCTGGACGTCGTGGAACTCGTGCGGCAGCGGGGCCTGCGGCTTGTGCACGGTGACCTCCACGGCCCCCGCCAGCGGCTGGGTCTGCAGGATCGCGCCGGCGATGCGGTCCGCCAGCGTCTCGATGAGGTCGAAGGGCTCGCCCATGATGAACCCGGCCACCAGGTCCCCGGCCTCGGCGTAGTTCACGGTCTTCGTCAGGTCGTCCGTGGCGGCGGCCTCGGCGACGTCCACGTGCATGACCACGTCCACGGCGAACGGCTGTCCCTCGCGCTTCTCCGCCTCGAAGACGCCGTGGTGGCCGACGGCGGAGATGCCCATCAGGCGGATGACGTCTCGGCGGGCCGGACGGACCGGGCGGACGCTCTCAGCGCCGGTCTGCTCGGAACGGACGCCGCGGCCGGTGGTCGGGCCGGAGGCGCTCTGGTGGCGGGCGAACATCAGACGGTCTCCTTGCCTCGCCAGGCGGCGGCTGCGCGGACGGCGTCCGCGGTCGGGGGGACGTCGTGCACCCGGACCGCCCACGCACCGTAATGCGCGGACAGGGCGGACACGGCGGCCGTGGCGGCGTCGCGCTGCGTCGGGGACGGTGAGGCGCCGTCGTCTTGGGTGTGCCCGGGCTGGCCCTGAAGGAGGGTGCCCAGGAAGCGCTTGCGGGAGGCGGCCACCAGCACGGGGTGGCCGAGGGGGGTGAGGCGGTCGAGGCCGCTCAGCAGCTCCCAGTTCTGCTCCCCGGCCTTGGCGAAGCCCAGGCCCGGGTCCAGGATCAGCTGCTCCGGGGCGACGCCGGCGTCGTAGAAGCGCTGGCGGACCTCGATCAGCTCGGCGATCACGTCCTCCACCACGTCCCCGTAGTCCGCGAGGGCGTCCATGGTGGTGGGGGTGCCGCGGTTGTGCATGAGGATGTACGGCGCGCCGGTGGCGGCGATGAGCGCGGGCATGTCCGGCTCGTGGTTCAGCCCGGAGACGTCGTTGACGATCACGTCCCCCAGGGCCAGCGCGGCGCGCGCGGTGGCGGTGTGCCTGGTGTCCACCGAGAGGACCGCTCCCTCGGCGAGCAGCTGCTCGATCACCGGGAGGATGCGCTCCTGCTCCTGCTCCTCGGTGACGAACGCGGCGCCGGGCCGCGTGGACTCGCCGCCGACGTCCACGATGTCCGCCCCGGCGGCGAGCAGCGCGCGGCCGTGCTCGATCGCGGCCGGGACGGAGGCGTGGAGGCCTCCGTCCGAGAAGGAGTCCGGGGTGACGTTGAGGACGCCCATGACGAGCGTGCGGTCAGCCGGCAGTCGGCGCAGAAGGGCGGGCGTCTGGTCCTCGGCGGTCATGGGTTCATTGTGTCAGAGCGGGCACGGGCGCCGGCAGACGTGGCCGGGCGTCGGGGCCATGCCGCGCTCACGCCAGGATCTGCCCGTGCACGCCCACGGTGACGTCGCCGCCGATCCAGAGGTCCCCGGCCTCGTCCGCGCTCACCCGCACGCGCCCGTCCCTCCCGACGGCGGCACCCTGCCCCGCCTCGAACGGCACCGTCAGCCGGTGGCCGCCGTCCGGCGCGTCCGCGCCGGTGAGCCAGCAGGCCAGACCGGCGTTCAGGCTGCCGGTCACGGGGTCCTCCCGGACACCCGAGTCCGCGAGCAGGGCACGGACCTCGAGGGCGACGGCGGCGGTCCGTGCGTCGGTCAGCGCGCACAGACCGACCTTCACCGCCGAGCCGTCCGCCGACGGCCGTGGGCGGACCCCACGCAGGGTCTCCACGTCCCGCAGCAGCAGGGACAGCCAGCCGGGGCCGTTGTCCGTCCAGCGAGCGGCGACCACATCGTCCCCGTCCAGGCCGGCCACGTGCAGGGCCGCCTCCAGTTCGGCCCCATCAGGCTCCGTGTCCCGCGTGAGGGCGGGCGCACGGAAGGCCAGGCGCAGCGGCGACCCCGCACCACCGGTGAGGCAGCCCTCGGAGGCGACGGGGCCGTCGTCGGGACGCAGGTGCGGGCCGGACTCGACCCGGACCTCCACGAGGCCGGCGGCGCACTCCTGCACCACGACCCCGGGCGTGCGCGGACGGCCGCCGGCCAGCAGCCAGGCCGCGGCGGTCCCGAGCGTGGGGTGCCCGGCGAACGGCAGCTCGCCGGTGGGGGTGAGGATGCGGACGCGGTAGTCGGCGGCCGGGTCCGTGGGTGGCAGGACCACGGTGGTCTCGGACAGGTTCGTCCAGGACGCGATCGCCGCCATCCGCTCCTCGGACAGGCCCTCGCCGTCCAACACCACCGCCAGCGGGTTGCCCGCGAACGGCCCGGCGCCGAACACGTCCACCTGGGTGAACGGTCGGGGGCGGAGGCGGCAGTCGTGGGAGGCGGACATCAGCCGTTGAGGATCAGGCTCATCGCCTCGGCCCGGGTGGAGGGGTCGCGCAGCTGGCCGCGGACCGCCGAGGTGACGGTCTTCGCGCCGGGCTTGCGGACCCCGCGCATGGACATGCACATGTGCTCGGCCTGGATCACCACGATCGCCCCGCGCGGGTGCAGATGCTCCACGAGCGCCTCCACGATCTGTGTGGTCAGGCGCTCCTGGACCTGAGGGCGGCGTGCGTAGAGCTCCACCAGCCGGGCCAGCTTGGACAGGCCGGTCACCCGGCCCTGCGCGGACGGGATGTACCCGATGTGCGCGGTGCCGTGGAACGGGACGAGGTGGTGCTCGCAGGTCGAGTAGAACGGGATGTCCTTCACCAGCACGAGCTCGTCGTGCGCGATGTCGAACGTCGTGCCCAGCACCTGGTCCGCGGACTGGTGCAGGCCCGCGAAGAACTCCGCGTAGGCCTTCGCCACGCGCTTCGGGGTGTCCTGCAGTCCCTCGCGGTCCGGGTCCTCCCCGATCGCCTCGAGGATCTCGCGGACGGCCCGCTCGACGCGCGGCCGGTCCACGGTGGTCTGCTGCGGGTCGAAGGTGCCCGGCACCCCCGTCACGACGTCGGCTCCGTCACCCCGGCCGGCCGCCTCCCCCTGCGGGGCGTTCCGATGGGGATCCTGGGCGCCCCGGTGGGGATCCGGGGAGGTGCCGTGCCAGGCGGAGGTGCCGGCGCCGTCGTCGGGACGCTGCGCCTGCGGCGCCGAGGAGACGAGCACGGGATCCGTGTCCGCCGACGTCACCACCGACTCCTGCGCCGACGGGTCCCAGACCGCAGGCGACGCGCCGCCGTCCATCCAGTCCTCCGGCCAGGCGTCACGGCCGGCGTGCTCGCGGCCGGGCTGGTTGCTGCCGGCGTGGTCGCGGCCGGGCTGGTCACGGCCGGGCTGGTTGCTGCCGGGCTGGTTGCTGCCGGGCTGGTCATGGTGGTCAGTGGATCGGGTCATGGCCGGCTCCGGGCAGGTCGGGGCCGCCGTCACCGGGCGCCGAGCCCCGGTCCGGTCCGGCCGTGGTGGGCGGGGCGTCCGGCGCGTGGCCGGGGACGGTGGTCGACTCCACGCCGATCGGCTCCTGCTCGCCATCTCCGAGGCGCGAACGGCGCTCCTGCGGGGACAGCACCGGGGGCAGATCCTGCTGCGGGCGGTCGTCCGCAGCCAGCCAGACCGGGCGAGGCTCGCGCTTGCGCACGTCCTTGAAGATCTCCGCGACCTCCTCCTGGTTGAGCGTCTCCCGCTCGAGGAGCTCGTAGGCCAGGCGGTCCAGGACGTCTCGATTCTGAGTGAGCACCCAGTGGGCCTCCGCGTGCGCCTGGTCCATCAGCTGACGGACCTCGGCGTCCACGAGGTAGGCGAGCTCCTCCGAGTAGCCGCGGCCGGAGCCTGCGCTGCCGTGGCCGAACGCCTCCGAGTTCTCGCCGCCCAGCTTCACAGCGCCCACCTTGGAGGACATGCCGTACTGGGTGACCATCTTCTGCGCCGTCTCGGTGGCCTTCTGGATGTCGTTCGCGGCGCCGGTGGAGGGATCGTGGAAGACGATCTCCTCGGCCACCCGGCCGCCCATGGCGTAGGCCAGCTGGTCCAGCAGCTCGTTGCGGGTGATGGAGTACTTGTCGTTCTCCGGGACCACCATCGTGTAGCCGAGCGCCCGGCCACGGGGCAGGATCGTGATCTTCGTGACCGGCGCCGAATGGCGCAGGCCCGCGGCCACCAGGGCGTGGCCGCCCTCGTGGTAGGCGGTGACCTTGCGCTCGTGCTCGTTCATCAGGCGCGTGCGCTTCTGCGGGCCGGCCATCACCCGGTCCACGGCCTCGTCGAAGGCGGTGGCGTCGATGACGTTGTTGTTCGAACGGGCCGTGAGGAGAGCGGCCTCGTTGATGACGTTCGCCAGGTCTGCACCGGTGAAGCCCGGGGTGCGCTTGGCGATGGTGCGCAGGTCCACGTCCAGGGCGATCGGCTTGCCGGTGGCGTGCACCTCCAGGATCTTCGCGCGGCCGTCCAGGTCCGGGGCCTCCACCGGGATCTGCCGGTCGAAGCGGCCCGGACGCAGCAGGGCCGGGTCCAGGACGTCCGGCCGGTTGGTGGCCGCGATCATGATGACGTTGGTGGAGGCGTCGAAGCCGTCCATCTCCACGAGCATCTGGTTCAGGGTCTGCTCGCGCTCGTCATTGCCGCCGCCGATGCCCGCGCCGCGGGAACGGCCGACCGCGTCGATCTCGTCCACGAAGATGATCGCCGGAGCGTTCTGCTTCGCCTGCTCGAACAGGTCACGGACACGCGAGGCGCCCACGCCCACGAACATTTCCACGAAGTCCGAGCCGGAGATGGAGTAGAACGGCACGTTCGCCTCGCCGGCGACGGCCTTGGCGAGCAGGGTCTTGCCGGTGCCGGGAGGGCCGTACAACAGGACGCCCTTCGGGATCTTCGCACCCACGGCATGGAAGCGCTGCGGCTGGGTCAGGAACTCCTTGATCTCGTGGAGCTCCTCGACGGCCTCGTCCGCGCCGGCGACGTCCTTGAACAGCACGTCCGGGTTGTCCTTGTTGATCAGCTTCGCCCGGGACTTGCCGAACTGCATGACCTTGGAGTTGCCGCCGCCCATGCGGCCCATGAGGAACCAGAACAGGCCCAGGATGATGATGAACGGCAGGACCAGGCCGAGCATGGACAGGAACCAGTTCGAGCGCTCCGGCTCGTCCTGGTAGCCGTCCAGGGAGGACTCGTCGATCGCCGCGACGACGTTCTCGGCGCGCGCCTCCGAGTAGTAGAAGTAGACCTCCTTGCCGAAGTCCTTCCCCTCCTGCTTGTAGTTCTCGCGGAGGGTGAGGTCCACGCGCTGGTCGCCGTCGGAGATGAGGGCCTCGGCAGCCTTGTTCTCCTTCAGGAGCGTCATGCCGACGTTCGTGTCCACCGCCTCGCGCTGCGGCTGCATCACGGAGGGGATCACGAAGCCCAGCACCACCAGAGCGAGCAGGATCCAGAAGAAGGGTCCCTGGAGGAACTTCTTCAGACCCGAAGGCCTGTCCTTCGAGCCGGCGTTCTTGTCCGCCACGTGGCCACGCTCCTGTCCTGAAACACGGCCTGCCGGCCGGGTGCACTGGTCCGGGGGCCTACGTTACCGGCCGGGGCCGACGGGATGCTGGCGGGCGGCGGAGAGTTCGCCGCAGGTGGACAGCGGGCGAGGCGTGGGCGGCGTGGGGACGTGTGGGCGGGAGCAGTCTGGCGGTCGACGGCGGCCAGCTCAGCGGGCGAGGCGTGGGCGAGGGCGTGAGCGCGGGGCAGTCTGGCGTCGTCGTCACCGTCGTGGCGGCGTCACCGCCCTTCGCTGTGTGCCACGGGTCGGAATGCCCCTGCTCAGCAGCGCGAGTTCCGACGCAGGGGATACAGACGGCGCGTAACGCTCCTCTCCGTCAGCCCGGCACCCACGTCATCGTCCCGCCACCGACGTCGGAAGGAGGATCGCTCCCCCGCATGCGGTTATCCACAGATTCCCCGCGGACACCCCACAGCTCCCACGCCTCATCCACGCTGGTGTCGATGAGACACCCCGCCCCGTTCCCCTCCTCCCTGCGCTCCCGCGCCTTCACCCTCAGGGATGCAGAGAAAGCCGGTGTCAGCAAGGAGCGCCTCCGACGCCGGGACGTCCAGCGGATCGGCCGGGGCGTCTACCGCTGGATCGGCCTCGAGGGCGACGGACCCACACCGCCCGGCCCCGCACAGACGGAGAACCCTCCGTCCGGACAGTCCACCACCGGCGTGGACGGTGGCTCACGCCTGTCCGACGAACAGCCCTACACCTGGACCCGTCATCTGGACATGGAGGAGATGAGGCGCCTGGATCACCTCCTCCACCTGCGTGAGAGCGTGGTCCTCTCCCATGTCACCGCCGCCCGGGTCCAGGGACTGTGGCTGCCGGCACGGGTCATGGACGACCCGCGTCTCCATCTCACACGCGACCCGCGCGCCGGCGTCCCCCGCGCCCGGGGGTTCGCAACCCACCGCAGTCGCATCGGTGCCGAGGAACTCGTCGTGAGCCAGCTTCTGGGACGGGAATGGCAGGTCACCGATCCGATTCGGACGTGGCTGGACATGGCCGCGCTGCTGGAGCGCAACGAGCTCATCGCCTTCGGCGACCACCTGGCCCGACGCGCCGTGCGCTTCGACGGAGGCGACGGTGGAGTCTTCTTCCTGTCTCGCCTCACGGCGGCCGTGGAAGGCCGGGCCGGCCGCCGCCACCGGCGGTTGCTCCGCGAGTGCGCCGCGCAGATCCGCATCGGAGCAGACTCCCCGAAGGAAACGGAGCTGCGGCTCGCGCTCGTGGACGCCGGCCTTCCAGACCCGGATCTGCAGATCACCGTCGTCGACCGGGAGTTCCATCCGACGTACCCGGCCAGTGCGGATCTCGGATACCGCAGGCAGCTGATCGCCATCCACTACGACGGCAAGCACCACGGCAGGGAGCGGCAGCTGAACAAGGACGTGCTGCGCAACGCCGCCTTCGAGCGCCACGGCTACCGCAACATCGTCGTCACTGCACGGGATGCGGACAACGCCTATGCGCGGGTGATCCGTGAGGTCAGGCGTCTCTGGCCGAGTCCGTGAGCGCAGACGGACGGGGAACGGCTCGGCTCGTACCTGTCCGCCGTGGAGCCATCATGTCGATGACCTGCTGACTGTGTGCCACGGGTCGGAATCGCCGCAGATTCGACCGCTTTTCCGACGCAGCCGATACAGACTCAGAGTAGATGTCCGCGAGACGTGGTGTAGATCTCCGCCGCCCCCGGTCTGCACCCTCGGCCCTACCAGCGCACCAACCGGCACCCCCGCCCGGCACGCACCGCCGCACCAACCAGCACCCCCGGCACCTCGGCTCAGGAGTACACGTGCGGGGCGAGGGTGCCCACGAAGTCCAGGTTGCGGTACTTCTCGGCGTAGTCGAGTCCGTAGCCGACCACGAACTCGTTCGGGATGTCCTTGCCCACGTACTTCACGTCGATCTCGACCTTCATGGCGTCCGGCTTGCGGAGCAGGGTGCAGATCTCCACCGAGTTCGGGTTGCGGGACTCGAGGTTGGTCTTCAGCCAGGACAGCGTGAGGCCGGAGTCGATGATGTCCTCCACGATCAGCACGTCGCGGCCCATCAGATCCGTGTCCAGGTCCTTGACGATCCGCACGACGCCGGAGGACTTGGTGCCGGAGCCGTAGGAGGAGACGGCCATGAAGTCCAGCTCCACGTGGGACTTCAGCGCGCGGGTGAGGTCGGCGACCACCATGACGGCGCCCTTGAGGACCGCCACGATCAGCAGGTCCTTGCCCTTGTAGTCCTCGTCGATGCGGGCGGCGAGGGACTCGATGGTCTCCTGCACCTCCTCCTTGGTCATGAGAACGTGAAGAAGGTCGTCCCGGACGTCGTTGGCATCCATGCTGAGCCGCTCCTGTAGGGGTGTGTGGTGACAGGTGGGAGGCGTCCGGTCGGGGCGGCCCGGGTGGCGGGCGGGCCTGCGGCGGACGCGTTCAGTCGACCGCGGGGTCGGGGTGGAACTCCAGTCTTGCACACGTGCGCGCGCCCGCGCCCGGGCGCTCTCCGCTTCCGGCGGCTTCCCGACGACGGCGCCTCACCCGGGTGCCCCCGCCCAGTTGCACAGGGCCCGCCGAGGTGCCGCCGCGGCGCGCCTGCGTGACGAGGGCGTCCACCGCCAGGAGGCGTTCGCGGGTGGTGGGCTCGGCCCCGGTCAGGGCGGCGGCGCGGGCGTAGATCCGGTGCCGGACGGCGGCGGGGAGGGCGGCCAGGCCGCCCAGGTCGAGCGCGAGCGGGCGAGGCGACGCGGTGGCGGCCGTGTCCTCCACGTCCCGCCGCAGTCGGGCCAGCTCCCGGCCGGCCCAGGCGTCGAGGGCGGCGGCGTCCTCGGCTGCGATGGCCGCGGAGCGGACGAGCCCGGCGCGCACTCCGGCGCCGAGGCCACGCTCCTCGTCCTCGAGCAGCGGCAGCAGGTGCTCACGCACCCTCACCCGGCGGATGTCGGGTTCGGCGTTCATGGGATCGGTCCACCAGGTCGCACCCGCCCAGGCGCAGATCGCCTCGGTGTCGGCGCGGGTCAGCCCGAGCAGCGGACGCACCAGCTCCACGCCCCCACCGTCGGCCCCGTCCGTCGTGCCCGCCCCTTCTGCGTCGCCGGCCTGCGTCGCCGGGAGCAGCCTGCGCCGGGCCGGCATCCCGGCGAGGGAACGGGTGCCGGAGCCCCGGGCGAGGGCGAGGAGGACCTGTTCGGCCTGGTCGTCGGCGGTGTGGGCGGTGACCACCAGCCCTGCCCCGGTCCGGCGCGCGGCCTCGGCCAGCGCCGTCATCCGTGCCGCACGGGCGGCGGCCTCGGGGCCGTCGCCGCGGTCCTCGACGCGGACCGTCTCCACGCAGGTCGGTTTCATCCCGAGGCGACGGCACACCTGGGCGGCCGCCGCAGCGACCTCGGCGGATCCCGGCTGCAGCCCGTGGTCCACCACCGCGGCCCCGATCCTGAGTCCAGCGCCCTCCCGCGTGCCGGTCAGGACGGCGGCGAGCACGGCGAGCGCGAGCGAGTCCGCCCCGCCTGAGACGGCCAGGAGGGCCGGCCGCTGACCTTGAAGGACACCCTTCAGCGCGGCGATCCCACGGTGCACGGCGTCCGGCCATCGGGTGCGCGGGGGCCACTGCCCCAGAGCCGGCATCGCGGCGTCCGCTCCCCCGCCGGTCATCGCGTTCATGCCTCGCGGCGCATGCGGGCGACCCACAGGTCCGGCGCGTGGATCTCGGCCTCGGTGGGCAGCAGCGCGGGGTCGTCCCAGACCACGTTGAACCCGTCCATGCCGAGTTCGGCGACCGCTGCGTCCACGAACCTCTGCCCGTCCGCGTACTGCCGCATCTTGGCATCCATGCCGATCAGCCGGCGCACGAACCTCTCCAGCGGGCTGCGCCGGTCGCCGCGCGCGTTGAACCGGCGGCGGATGGTCTTCACGGTCTCCACCACCTCGGCGTCCACCGCGTCCATGACCACGTTGGCGTGCCCCTCGAGCAGGGACATCACGGCGGTCAGGTGAGACAGGCGAGCCCGGTCCTCGTCGTCCTGCAGGGCCCCCAGCAGCCCGCCCGGCCTCTCGGCACCGCCTGGCCCCTCGGCACCGCCCGGCCTCTCGGCACCGCCCGGCCCCCCGGCACCGCCCTTCCCGACGGCGGCTCCCGCCCCCGTCTGCAGGTCCACCGCGGCCTCCTCCTCGGCGGAGGCGCCCCCGGCGCCGTGCGCCGGGTCCTCCCCCACGGCGGTGACCGCGGGATCGGCCGAGACGGCCGGACGTCCGGTGGGGCCGTCGTCGTTGCTCTTGCCGGGCAGCGCGGCGGCGAATGCTGCGCGGAGGCGCTCGGGCAGGGAGTCCGACTTGTCGAACAGGGCGGAGGAGAGCTCCGTGAGCTTCTCCTGCAGGTGCGCGGCCAGCCAGCCGGCGGCAGCGAACTGCACGCGGTGGGTCTGCTCGTGCAGGCACACCCAGAGCCGGAAGTCCTCGGGGACCACGTTGATCTCGGCGCGCACAGCGGCCACGTTGGGGGCCACCAGCATGAGGCGTCCGCCGTTGCCGGAGAGGGCGGCGAAGGGGTCATACTGGCCGAGCACCTTGGAGCCGAGGAACGCGAGGATCGCGCCGAGCTCGGCTCCGGTGGCAGCGGTGGCGACCGGGGTGGTGGAGACGGCGTACTCCTGCGGGCGGGTGGCGGCCAGGTGCGCGAAGGTCGGGGCGAGCAGCGCCTTGAAGGACCGTGTGTTCGCCGTGGCCCAGGTCGCGCGGTCCACGATCAGCACCTGAGAGTCCCGCAGGTCGCGGGCGGCCTCGAGGCCTGTGAGCCGGTGGACGTGCTCCACGGAGGCGTCCGCGGCGCGGCGCAGTCCCTCGGCCTCGGCCTTCGCCTGCCGCGCGGAGAGCCGGGGACCCGGTGGAACGAGGGCCCCGGCGGTGCGGGCAGCCACGGCCCAGTCGATGGGATCGCGGCGGACGGCGTCGGCAGAGGGGCCAGGGGCGTCAGAGCCGGCCGGGGCGATGGCGGCGGTGGAATCGGTCATGCGCCCAGTCCACCACACGGTCCCGGGCGGCGGGCGGCTTGAGGGTCGCTGTGCAGGAGGCTTCGCTCAGAGCTGGGCTAGCGCCACCACGGCCCGGTCGGTGGCGGCGCGGGCCTCGCCGACCTGGGAGTCGATGCCGGAGAGGACCACGGAGAAGACGAGCACCCGCCCCCGGGGGGTCACCACGCGTCCGGTGAGGGACACGGACTC
The DNA here is from genome assembly GCF_900163825.1 of Micrococcus lylae. Classification (NCBI taxonomy): domain Bacteria; kingdom Bacillati; phylum Actinomycetota; class Actinomycetes; order Micrococcales; family Micrococcaceae; genus Micrococcus; species Micrococcus lylae. Next base: position 46,174 of record NZ_FUKP01000056.1, read on the forward strand.
GAGCAGGGTGCCGGTCTTGGCCGCGGTGACCTCCTCCGCCGCGGTGCCCACCAGCCGTTCGGAGAGCGTGGAGTCGCTGCCGGGTTTCGGCAGGCCCTCCAGCGCCGCGCTGAGCAGCGGCATCTCCGCGGACGCGGCGAGGACGCCGGTGAGCGCGGACGCGCTGATGCGGTCCTGCCCGCTGAGCCCGCAGGCGTCCTTCAGGTCCATCCCCCCGGTGTCCACGCCGAGGTCCGCCGCCACGTCCGTCATCAGGCCGGCGGCACCGTGGTGGTCCGGGACGCGGCCGACCGCGTAGGCGGCGTTGCGGGCGAGGGCCTCGGCGAGCTGGTTGTCCGAGTGCGCCAGCATGTAGTCCACCTGTTCGCGCACCGGGGCGGAGCGCACCTCGCCCACGGAGTCGGCCTCCTCGACCATCTCACGCGGGACCGTGGTCTGCGGGATGTCCTCACGGACCTGCAGCTGCAGGTCCGCGCCGGACTCAGCGATCTCCTCCTTCAGCATGGACTGGAAGCGCTGTGCGGCGAACTGGGCCGGGTCGGCCACGCGCTCCTCGGCGGTGCCGGCCTGCGGGCGGCCGCCGAAGGTCGCCAGGGGCTGGACCCGGGAGATGTACCCCTCCTCCAGCAGGCCCTCGCTCCAGCCGGGGTTCACGCCGTCGCCGGCGTAGAGGCGCAGGTCCAGGGACAGCTCGACCTCGCCGGTGACGCCCTGCTCCTCGAGGCCCTTCACGGTCTGCTCGGCGAGGGTCGCCAGGCCGGCACGGCCGTCCACGCGGGAGGCGTCCGAGGCGCCGGTGCCGAGCATGACGTCGCCGCCGCCGACCAGCACCAGCTGCTTCGGACCGGAGGGCTTCGGGGACGACGACGGCGGCACGCCCTCGCCGTCCGACTCGCCCTCCGAGGGGCTCGCCGAGGACGGGCTCTGGCTCGGCTCGCCGCTCTTGCTCGGCTCGGCACTCTTGCTCGGCTCGGCACTCTTGCTCGGCTCGGGCGTGGGGCTCGGGGCCGGGGCGTCGCTCGGCGAAGGGGTCGGCTCCGGTGTCGGTACGGGGCTCTGCGTCGGTGTGGGCGAGGGCGTCCCGGAGGGGGACGGGCTCGGCTGCCACGTGGACGACGGGCTCGGGGTCCAGGACGAGGAACTCGGGGCCCAGCTTGAGCTGGGCTGGGGCTGCCAGGTGGAGCTCGGAGTCGGCTGCGGCGTCCAGGAGGAGGGCTGCGGCTGCGTGGTCGCCGCCGGCGCGGGCTGCGCGGTCGCCGCCGGCGCGGGCTGGGCGGGGGCCGCGGGCTGCCAGGTGCTCGCCGGCTGCGGCTGGGTGTGCACCGCGGAGCGGGCCGGGTCCACCAGCACGGTGCGGGTGCGGAACTGCCGTTCGGAGCCCAGGGTGCGCAGCGCGGTGGCGGCGGTGAGCAGCTTCAGCGCGGAGGCCGGGGCGACCCCTGCGTCCTGGTTCTGCCCGTAGAGCTCTTCCCCGGTGACGGCGTCCCGGACGGACACGTGTGCGGTGCCCGGATGCTCGGCGAGCGGCCCGGCGAGGACGGAGGCGACCTCGTCCTCCGTGGGGATCGGCGCGGTGGCCGCATCCTCCGCGATCTGCCGCACCGCCGCCGGGGCCGGGTCGCCCTCCAGCGGGCCGAAGTCCCCGGGATGGGGCTGGACGATCGGTGACGCGGCCAGCAGCGCGGCCGCTGCCGCGGCGAAGAGGGAGGTCTTCACCGGCGGCCCTCGGCCAGCTCGGCGGCCCGGCGCAGCACGGAGGCGAGCGGCCCTTCTCCGGCGGCCTCCGCGGCGGAGGTGAGCTCGGCCGGACAGCCGAGGGAGGCCAGGGCGGAGGCGAGGCGGTCGTGCCCGGGTGCGGTGCCGTCGTCGGCGTTCTGGGAGGAGGTGGGCCGCACCTGGGTGGTGAGCACGGGGTCGGACTCGCGGACCTCGGCGAGGACGGCGGCCTTGTCCTCCTCCTGGATGCGCTCCTCGAGCATGACCAGGCGGGCGTAGACGGCGGGGTTGCCGATCTTGATGCGCCGGGCGCTGGCGAGCTGGGACAGCATGGGCGCGGAGAGGCCGAGCGTGGCGGCGAGCGTGCGCTGGCTGATGCCGTACTCCTTCAGGACCACGCCGAAGCGCTCGCCCAGAGGGGCGCCGTAGAGGGCGCGCTGCTGTTCTGCGTAGTCGTGTGTGGCGGTCATGCGCTCCATGATCCCAAAGGTGTTTGCAGACGCGAAACCTCTGGCCCGTCGCGCCGGACGGCTCAGTCCTGGACCACGGTCCAGCTGTAGGCGCCGTCGGTCCAGGTGCACATCAGGTGCTTCTCGTCCAGGCCGATCACCTCGGTGCCGTGCTCGGCGGGGATGCATCCCTGCCCTTCGCGCACCGAACTGCTCAGGTTCGGTCGCCCCGTGGAGCGCGGGGTCGCCGGCGCGTCGGGGCTCGGCTGTCCCGTGGCCGGTGGGGTGGACTCGTCGCTACCCGACGACGGCTCCTCGCCTTCCGACGACGCCGCGCCCGAGCCGTCGGTCGGCGCGGCGGAGGTCTCGACGTCTGCCGTCGGCTCCGAGCTCGCGACGTCGGAGGACGGTTCGGCGGAGGACGGCGCGTCGGTCGTCGGAGCGTCGGTCGCCGGAGCGGTCGAGGTCGGTCCCGTGGGCGCCTGGTCCCCGGGTTCGTCCCCTCCTCCGCCGCCGAGGAGCATCACGAAGGCGACGACCACGGCGAGCACCCCGGCGCCCACCAGGGTCCAGGCCAGCAGGGGCGAGCGGCCGCGTCCAGCGGCACCCGGGCCGGAGGCACCGGCCCCGACCGCCGCTGCACGGGCATGCGCGCCCTGGGGCGGGGCTGCCTGGGGCGGGGCCGCCTCGGCGGCGATCGGCCGCGGCGCGGGTGCGGCGCTTGCCTCCACACGCTCGGGGGCGGACAGGACGCTCGTCGGCCGCTCCGGGGACAGGTCCACGGTCCGCGTCTCGGTCTCCGGCTCGGCCGGTGAGGGCCCCGACGCACCGCCCTGGGCTGCCGCAGCAGTGTCGAACTCCTCGTCCAGCCCCTCGAGCTGGTCGAACACCTCGAACGGCTCGCCGGAGGCGGTGACGTATCCACCGCCGGGACCCGCGGCCGCCACCACGGCCAGCCGGGTAGGCGCCTGCGCGGCGGCGCGCACCCTGGCGTCGGGGTCGTCGGCGACCAGTCCGGTCAGCACCTGCCGCAGCCCGGCGTCCTGTACGCCGGCGAGCACCCGTGCGATCTCGCCGACGTCCCGTGGTCGGCAGCCGGGGTCGAGCATGCGCAATGCGGTCACGCCGGCGGCGAAGAGGTCCTGCGCCGGGGCCGGGGCCGCCTCCGTGTAGGCCTCCGGGGGCACGTAGCCGGGCGTGCCGTGCAGGTACCCGAGGCTGGTGAGGCGGGGGTCGTCGTCGCGCATGGCCAGGCCCATGTCCCCGAGCCGCAGATGGGGCGCGCCGGCACCGGTGGCGTCGAGCAGCACGTTTCCGGGTTTGACGTCCCGGTGAATCCAGCCGGAGCCGTGCAGCTCGGCCAGCCCGTCCAGCAGCTGCAGCAGCAGCGCGGCGGTCAGCGACTCCCCGAGTGCACCCCAGTCGGAGAGGGCGCCTTCGAGCGACCCGCCGGCCACGAGCGGCATGGCGATGGCCACCTCGTGGTCCTCGGCGGCCCAGCCGTAGGGCGAGGCGAGGTGCGCGTGGTCCACCTGCACGCCCTGCTCGCGGACGAAGCGCAGCAGGGAGGCGGAGTCGGCCTGGTCCAGCACCTTGGCGGCACAGCGGCGTCCGATGCGGCGGTCGACCGCCAACCACACCGTCCCCTGCCCTCCGCGAGCGATCGGGGCGAGCAGCTCGAAACGCCCTGCGATGACCTGACCCATACGTCCCATCATGGCGGATGCCTGCGGCTGCGCCGGTACTGTGGTCCCAGACCAACCCCCATTTCCTACCTGAGGAGCGTCATGGAGCACGACGTCACGATCGAGATCCCCGCCGGCTCGCGCGTCAAGTACGAGTTCGACCACGAGACCGGCCGCCTGCGCCTGGACCGCGTGCTGTTCACCTCGATGGAGTACCCGACCCACTACGGCTTCTTCGAGAACACCCTGGGCGAGGACGGCGATCCGCTGGACGCGATGGTGTTCCTGCCGGGCTTCGACCTGCTTCCCGGCGTGGTGGTGGAGGCCCGCCCGGTCGGCGTGTTCAACATGACCGACGACGGCGGCGGCGACGCCAAGATCCTGTGCGTCCCGGCGGACAAGCGCTTCGACCACATCCAGGAGCTCGAGGACATCGACGAGTGGCTGAAGAAGGAGCTGGAGCACTTCTTCACCCGCTACAAGGACCTGGAGCCGGGCAAGTGGGTCAAGGCCGAGGGCTGGGAGGGCCGCGCGGCCGCCGAAGCCGAGCTCGAGGCCTCCATCAAGCGCTTCGAGGCCACCGGCGAGCACTCCGAGTCGGACGAGCCGCAGGGCCGCGACGTGGACACCGAGGCCGCCGAGCCGGCCACCGAAAAGGAGTGATCCGCGCGGCAGTGATCCACCTTTCCTGAGCGCCGCCGGGACCTGTGCTCCCGCCAGTGCTTGACCGACGACGGCCGCTCGCCTTCAACCGAACCGCACCGGAGGGTGCGGGGTCCGGCGGAGGCGGGCGGCCGTCGTCGTGATGTGCGGAGCGTCAGGATGCCGAGCGGGGAAGGCGGCTCTGACCTGGCGTTTCACCTGCAGTCGAGCGGGAGTTCACCGATTCGTCGCCGCGGTGGACGAGAATCCTTCGCGCCTGGTGTTTGCATTTGCGATCACCTGGGGTATGTTTGCAACAGCAAACGCAAGGGAGTGGTCGCCGACGGGGCGGCCGCAGAACACCTGGAGGATCGACATCATGCAGCACCAGGCCAGCACCAACGCACAGACCGACCGCACACGGACCGGGCGTCGTCCGGTCCTCGCCGCCGCGACCACCGCAGGCCTGCTCGGCCTGGCCTCGCTGACCGCCGCCCCCGCACTGGCCGAGCAGCAGAACGAGCAGGCCCAGGCTCCGGGCACCTCTCAGCAGCCGGTCGTCGTGGTCATGGACTACTCCGAGTCCATGCTGGAGAAGGACGCCGATGAGAACGGCACCGCCCGCATCGACGCAGCCAAGGACGCCACCAAAGACCTGATCGAGAAGACCCCCGAGGACGCCAAGCTCGGCATGGTCGCCTTCGGCCACGCGGACCGGAAGACCTGCACGAAGATCGAGACCCTGCAGAAGGTCGCGAAGGTCGACGCCAAGAAGCTGACGAAGAAGGTCGACGCCCTGGACGCCCAGGGCGGCACCCCGATCGGCCAGTCCCTGCAGCACGCCGCGGACGAACTGAAGGACGTCGAAGGCGAGAAGTCCATCGTCCTGGTCTCCGACGGCGAGCCCACCTGTGACGAGCCCCCGGCCTGCGAGATCGCCCAGCAGCTGGCCGAGGACGGCATCGACCTGACCGTGCACACCATCGGCTTCCGCCTGCAGGGCAACACCAAGGCCCAGGAGACCCTGGAGTGCATCGCCGAGGCCACCGGCGGCACCTACTCCTCCGCCGACGACGCCGAGCAGCTCACCGAGACCCTGACCACCCAGACCACCCGCGCCCTGCAGGGCTACCAGACCGCCGGCACCCCCGTGGAAGGCGGCAGAAGCGCCGAGGACGCGCCCCGCATGAGCGCCGGGCAGTTCACGGACACCATCGCCACCCAGAAGGGCAACGAGGACGACGGTGACGACTCTGCCGGCCGCCGCTACTACCGGATCCCCTACCACGAGGGCTACACCCCGGTGGTCACAGCCACGGTGGTCAAGGACCGCGAGACCCACGAGATGCTGGGCAACAGCGATGTCTGGATCCGGCCCGTGGACCTGTCCGAACGCCCCTACGAGACCTGCAGCTCGCTGAGGGACACGGTGGTCCCGCCGCACGGCAGCGGCATGCACGCGACCGTCCACTGGTTCGAGCATGACTCCTTCAGCAAGGAGCTGAGCGAGGACACCCGGGATAACTGCCTGACCAAGGACGACGAGGTGGTCGTCGAGGTCGTCCACGCCGCCGACACCGCCTCGGACGAGGAGATCCCCCTGGAGCTGATGGTGGCCTACGCCAAGCAGGAGAAGGCCTCCGGCTCCCCGGCACCGAGCCCGAAGTTCAAGGACGTCAAGACCGCCAAGGCAGAGCAGGTCGCCGGCGGCGGCTCCTTCAACGACGCCACACCGATCGAGTCCGGACAGACCATCACCGATACGCTGGTCCCCGGCGAGGCGAAGTACTTCAAGATCGACGCCGCGACCAACCAGACCCTGGCCGCCCGAGTGGACATCACCTCGGACGCAGAGGACAACCTCATGATCTGGGCCCTCGCCTACAACCCGCTGCGTGAGCACATGTCCTTCATGTCCGACCCCGACGCTGGGGGAAGCGGAGTGAACGGCACCGGCGACCTGTCGATCATCGGCCCCGGAGAGGGCTCGTACGCCAACGGCGTGCTGGAGGAGCACATCCACCCGAACCGACGGATCTCCAGCGGCGGGGCCGAGGCCTACTCCGTCCCCGGGGGCCAGTACATCAAGGTCCAGCGGGAGTACGACCCCTCTGCCGCAGACGTCCCCCAGTCCTTCGAGCTGACCGTGGACGTGCGCGGTGAGGCCGAGGAGGAGGCCGGCGAGTTCATCACCACCAGCGCCGAGTACACCGAGGCGTTCGGTGAGGACAGTGACACCGGGCGCGAGGAAGGCGCCGACCGCGAGGACGAGACCGAGCGCGAGGAGGACACCGAGCGGGACGACGCGGACGAGTCGGACGACACCGACCGTGAGGACGACGCCGAGTCCTCGGACCTCTCGGACGAGGCGGAGGAGACCGACGAATCCGAGCCGTCCCCGTCCGAGGCGGGAGGATCCGAGGACGGCGAGGAGCCGTCGTCGGGAACCGATGAGCAGAAGGACAAGGACACCGAGGCGGACGTGCAGGCGGCCGAGTCCCAGGACTCCGGCGGCATCGGTGGGATCCTGCCGTGGGCCATCGGCGGGCTCGGCGTGATCGCCCTGGCCGGCGGAGGCATCATCCTGGCCGGCCGGCGCGGCGCCTGACAGCACCCCCGGCAACGACCGCCCGGCCCCACACCGTCCACTGTGGGGCCGGGCGGTCGTCTGCGTGGGGCAGACGGCCGGGTTCCCCGGCGGGAGTCGAGCCGGCTGGCAGGATGGAGGGCATGTACGTCCTGACCGTGAACCAGCGTGACTCCCGCGAGGTCGGAGACATGGTGGACGAGCTGATCCGCCGGCTCCGCCACGTGGACACCCTGCTGCCGTTCCAGCGCTCCGTGGGGGACGAGCTGATCGGTGTGGTCGCGGACCCGCACACTGCCGTGGACGTGGCGCTGCGGGCGGTGCGGGAGCGGCGCTGGAACGTCGGCGTGGGGGTCGGACCGCTGCTGGCCGCAGACGGCACCCCGGGTCTTCCGGACTCACAGGACCTCGAGGACGTCACCGGCCCGGGCCTGGTGGCCGCCCGCCAGGCGGTGGAGGCCGCCGCCCACGGCCAGCGCATCCCGGTGGCCGTGTCAGCCCGGAACGCGGAGGCCGCGGCCGAGGCCGAGGCCGTGCTGCGGCTGATCGGCCAGCTGGTGTGGACCCGCACGGACGCCGAGTGGCGCGTGCTGGACCTGATGGTCCCCGGTGTGCGCGGTCAGCAGAAGCTCGTGGCCGCCGAGCTGGGCATCACCACCCAGGCCGTCTCCCAGGCCGTGCAGCGCTCCTTCTGGACAGAGGAGCACGCCTGCCGGCCGGCCGCCGCCCGCCTGCTCGCGCTCGCGGACGAGGTCGCCCTGCCGGAGGCGGGCTGAGGTGCCGGGGCGGATGTGGGAGCCGGCGGCCGTCTGACCCCCGAGGGGCGCTCTCGACCGGCCCGGGTCCCGGGCGAACGTGTTCCGAGCGAACGTCTTCCGCGCGGTAACCCGACGGTCTCCCGCACGAAAGTGCGCGGGGACTCGACTGTTTCCCGAACGAAAACGTCCGGGTGGGGTTCAGAGGAGGGAGTCGAGGACGTCGGCCAGGCCGTCGTCGTCCACGTGGCCGGTCACCTCGTCCGCGGCGGCCACGACCTCCTCGGGAGCCTGCCCCATGGCCACGCCGCGGCCGGCCCAGCGGAGCATCTCCACGTCATTGCGGCCGTCGCCCACCGCCACGGTGTCCTCCTGGGACACGCCCAGCACGGTGCGCAGCGCTTCCAGCCCGGAGGCCTTGGTGACGCCGGCGGCGGCGATGTCCAGCCAGGCGGTCCAGCCCACCGAGTAGGCCACCCCGGACAGGCCGATGCCCTCCACTGCCCGGCCGAACTCCTCGGCGGAGGAGTCCGTGGAGAACACCACCAGGCGCACGGCCGTCTGATCCAGCAGCCGGTCGAAGGGGACCCCCTCGGAGCGCACACCGAAGGACATGTCCTGGAACCGCTCGGTGCCGAGGAACGAGCCGTCCGGCAGCTCGATCGCGTACTTGGACGCGGGCAGGCGCTCACGCAGCCTCCGCAGCACCGAACGCGGATCGAATGTGCGCAGGTCCGTGACCTCGTAGCCCTCCTCCAGCTCCGGATCCAGGCGCAGGGTGACGCCGCCGTTGGAGCACACCACGTAGCCACGGTCGATGCCGAGCGTTTCGGCCACCGGGAGGGTGGCGCCGCGGGAGCGGCCGGTCGCGATCACCACGTGGTGGCCAGCGGCCACCACGGCCTTCGCAGACTCCCGCACGCGGTCATGCATCCGCCCGTCATGGTCCACGAGCGTTCCGTCCACATCCAGGCACACCATCTTCGTGATCATGTCCCCCATCCAATCAGGTCCGGCGGACAGCACGCCGCTCGCGGCGGAAGCGCCGGTGGCGCACCGGTGAACTCTGCGGGACACGCCGGCTCGACGCGGGCTCAGACGAGCTCGAACCGCTCCATCCCGCCCAGGTACGGGCGCAGGGCCTCCGGGACGGGCACGGAGCCGTCCTGGTTCTGGTGGTTCTCCAGGATCGCCACGATCCAGCGGGTGGTGGCCAGGGTGCCGTTGAGGGTGGCGACCATGCGGGTGCCTCCCTTGGAACCGTCCTCCTTCACCACACGCTCGCGGGTGTTCAGGCGGCGGGCCTGGAAGGTGGTGCAGTTGGAGGTGGAGGTCAGCTCGCGGTAGGTGCCCTGGGTGGGGACCCAGGCCTCGCAGTCGAACTTGCGGGCGGCGGAGAGGCCGAGGTCGCCGGCGGCGGTGTCGATCACGCGGTAGGGGACCTCGATCTTCGCGAGCATCTGCTCCTCCCACTCGAGGAGCCGCTGATGCTCGGCCTCGGCCTCCTCCACGGTGGTGTAGACGAACATCTCCAGTTTGTTGAACTGGTGGACGCGGATGATGCCGCGGGTGTCCTTGCCCGCAGAGCCGGCCTCGCGGCGGTAGCAGGTGGACCAGCCGGCGTAGCGGATCGGGCCGTCGGAGAGGTCGAGGATCTCGTCCGCGTGGTAGCCGGCCAGGGCCACCTCGGAGGTGCCGACAAGGTACAGGTCGTCGCGCTCGAGACGGTAGATCTCGTCGTCGTGCTGGACGTCGAAGCCGGTGCCCTGCATGGTCTCCGGACGCACGAGGGTCGGCGGGATGACCATGGTGAAGCCGTGCTCGACCGCCAGGTCCAGGCCCATCTGCATCAGGGCCAGCTCCAGCCGTGCCACCACGCCCTTGAGGAAGGAGAACCGGGCGCCGGAGACCTTCGCGCCGCGCTCCATGTCGATGCCGCCGATCAGCTCGCCGATCTCCAGGTGGTCGCGGGGCTCGAAGCCCTCCGCGGCGAAGTCCCGCGGGGTGCCGACCTCCTTGAGCACGGCGAAGTCGTCCTCGCCGCCGGACGGGATGCCCTCCACGATCAGGTTCGGGAAGGAACGCTGCTCCTCGGCCAGAGCGGCCTCGGCCTCGCCGGCGGCGGCCTCGGCGGCCTTCACCTGGGCGGCCAGCTCCTTCACCTCGGCCAGCAGGGCCTGCTTCTGATCGCCCTGCGCCTGCGCGACCTTCTTGCCGAAGGACTTCTGCTCGGCACGCAGCTCCTCGTACCTCGCGATGGAGGCGCGGCGGGAGCTGTCCGCCTCGATCATGCGGTCCACGGCTGCGGCGTCCGCCCCGCGGGCTTCCTGGGAGGCGCGGTACTGGTCCGGGTTCTCGATGAGGTGCTTGACGTCGATCACCCCTCCAGACTAGCGGTGGCCGGGCAGGACACCCTGCCCACAGCACGGCTTCCTAGAATCGAGATATGAACAGTGAGACCCCCCTGGAGATGGTCCTCGCCGTCATCGCGCTCGTCGCCGTGGCGGCGGTCTGCGTGGTGCTCGTGTGGAACCACGTGCGCGTCCGGCGGCTGAGCAAGCAGGTCGAGCGGCTGCGCTCTGAGCGCCAGTTGCTGGTGGACCGGGTGGACCAGCTGAAGACCCAGGTGGACGAGCAGTCCGGGGACGCCGCCGGACGGCACGAGGTCGCCCTCGTGATCAACCCGGTGAAGAACCGCGCGGACGAGGTCCGCAAACAGGTGCTGGCCGCCGCCCGGGACATGGGCATGGGTGAGGTGCTGGTCCTGGAGACCACTGAGGAGGACCCGGGCACCCAGATGGCCGCGGATGCGAAGGCGGCCGGCGTGAGGGTGGTCATCGCCGCCGGCGGCGACGGCACGGTCCGCACCGTGGCCGAGCAGCTCGTGGGCACGGACGTCCGCCTGGGCATCGTCCCGATGGGCACCGGCAACCTGCTGGCCCGCAACCTGGACCTGCCCATCACGGACTTCGGGGCATGCATCGCCGCCGCTCTGAACGGCACTACCAAGACGATCGACACCCTGGACGTGCGCCTCGAGGGCGAGGACGGCGAGCGCCACCGCCACACCGCCGTGGTGATCGGCGGCGTGGGCCTGGACGCCGAGGTCATGGGGGACACCCGTGACGACCTGAAGGCCAGGGCCGGCTGGATCGCCTACGGCGAGGCGGGCCTGCGCCACCTGCCGGGCGACCGCCAGGACGCCACCATCACCATGGACGGAGGCTCCCCGCGCCGCTACAAGGTCCGCTCCGTGCTGGTGGCCAACTGCGGCACCTTGCAGGGAGGTCTGGAGCTGCTGCCGGACGCGAAGCCGGACGACGGCCTGCTGGACGTCATGGTCCTCTCCCCGCGGCACGTGCTGGACTGGGCGCGCATCGCCGCGAACACTCTGGTGGGCCACCGTGTGAAGATCCCCGTGATGGAGACCCTGCAGGGCACCCGCGTGCAGGTCCGCTTCGACAAGCCGATCGTCTCCCAGCTGGACGGCGACTCCACCGGAGAAGTCGTCGGCATCGACGCCCGCCTGGTGGCGGACTCCCTCACCGTGATGCTGCCGCGCTGACCCTCCCCAGGGCCGCACAGGGCACCGCTTCCCGACGACGGTCCCTCACCTCCCGTGCCCCCGTCGCCGCCGAGAAGGCGGTGCGGGGGCACGTGCCTGTCTGGGGTGCGCCACACCTTCGCCCTGCGCCCACCGACCTCGGGCGGCCCAGTGCAGTTGCCACGCTCCCCCCCCCTGATGAATACTCTCCTCATATCTTCGACACAGATTCTGGGAGGGGGGCGGAATGCGCAGAGGCCGCGACACCACGCGGACAGCACGCACCACCGCGTTGCTTCTTCTGCCGCTCGTTCTGGTGGGTCTCACCGGCTGCGCTGATGACGCGGACGACGGGTATGTGGACTTCGCCGCCTATGAGCAGGAGTTCCACGACTACGCCGAGCGCCTGCCGCTTCCCGAAGGCGACTCCTATGGTGAGCTGAAGCCGCCGGAGGAACCGACTGAGTACGGAGTCGACGCTGGCCGCGTTTTGGCACTGTCCGACTACATGTGCTTCTGGACACGTGAGTACCTCCGCGCCCATGACGACGGAGACGTCCCGCGGCGGGACCGTGCCGAGGGACGACTCGCGGACGGCCTGAAGGACCCGATGATCAAGTACTCCGTCGGCAACCCGGAGCGTGAGGCCCTGGACGAGGCCCGGCTCGGCGATCTCACGAAGTTCCGCCAGGAAGTCGCGGCGAACTGCCCCGAAGGGTCGTGAGGGACACGGCGTGATGAACGGCAAGACTGGCCCTTTCCTCACGGCGCTCGCCTGTGCATTCGCGGTGTCGGGCTGCACCCCGGCGTCGGATCCGTCCGTTGCCGGTCCCCCCGCACAAGCAGCGCCGCAGACCCTCACCGTCGAGCGCGGCGACCTCGCCTCCGTCCTGGTCGTCCCCGGAACGGTGGTGGACCGCCCGGAGTACGCCCTGGCCGCACCGAAGGCCGGAACCCTCTCCCTGGGCAACACCTCCCCGGACGAGCCGGTGACGGCCGGCGGTTCCCCGGTCGTGCGCGTCGGCGATGTCCCCCTGACCGCACCGCATGACGGCATCGTCGCGGACCTGCCGGCGGCGGAGGGGACCCGGGTCGGCCGAGGTGCCACCGCCGCCGTCATCCGCCATGGCGGACTCGCCGTCCAACTGCAGGTGCCTGCGGAGCAGGCCTACCGGGTGGCCACGGCTCCCACCTCGGCCAAGACCACCATTGACGGTGGCCCCGGTGGGCTGGAGTGCACTTTGGCCGGCACAGTGGCCGGGCCGGAAGACACGGCACAGGATCCGGCGGACTCGGCCGCACCGTACTCGGCCCTGTGCCTGCTGTCCCTGGACACCGAGGCCGTTCCCGGGCTCACCGCCCGCGTCGGGCTGCAGCTGGAGACGCGTGAGGACGTGCTGACCCTCCCGCTCTCCGCCGTCAGCGGCCGCCAGGGCAGCGGCGAGGTGGCTGTATTGAGCGCGGACGGCACCGTGGAACGCCGCCCGGTGGGGCTCGGTGTCTCAGACGGCACGTTGATCGAGATCACCGAGGGCCTCGCCGAAGGCGACGAGGTCACCGTGGCCGCACCCGGGTTCGAATGAGCGACCCCGTCCTGGAGCTGCGCGAACTCTCCGCTTCCTTTCCGGTGGGGCAAGGGCGGAAGACTCTGTTCACGGATGTCGATCTGACCGTGCGAGGCGGTGAGACGGCCGCGATCCTGGGCAGGTCTGGGTCCGGCAAGACCACCCTGCTCACGCTGCTCGGCCTCATGCAACGCCCCGAACACGGCACGATCACACTGGACGGCACGGACGTCTCCACCGTCTCGGACGCGGACGCCGCCCGCCTGCGCAATCGCCACATCGGCTTCGTCTTCCAGAACTACTCGCTCATTCCCCACCTCAGCGTCCTGGACAACGTGCTGGTGCCTGCCACGTACGCACCACGCGAGGCATCCGGCGGCCGACGCACCCAGGCCCGGCGCCGCGCAGAGGAACTGCTCGATGCCGTCGGCCTGGGCGGGAGGGGTTCGGACCTGCCCCTGCGCCTGTCCGGCGGAGAGCAGCAGCGGGTGGCGATCGCCCGTGCCCTCCTGCTGGAACCGGCCGTGGTGCTCGCCGATGAGCCCACCGGGGCCCTGGACGAAGAGACCGGCACCCGAGTGCTGGACATGCTCGTGGCCACAGCCCGGCATGAAGGGCGGTGCCTCGTCGTGGTGACGCATGACGACGCCGTCGCAGGCGTGATGGACCGTGTGTTCCGGCTCGGCGAGGGAACCCTCCGTGAGGAGGACCGCCCATGATCGGCACGCTCTGGGCGGACCTGCGGGCCCAGCGCCTCCGCTCCATCTTGACCGGCCTCAGCATGCTCGTCGGCGTGCTCGTGGTGGTCGGCATCACCGCGGCCAGTGCGGTGGTGGACGATGTCTTCGTAGCCTCCGTGGAGCAGACGGACGGCATCGCCGGCAGCCACGTGCTCACGCTTCCGCCGGCGACGGCCACACAGTCCCTGGACGCCGCGGAACTGTCTCAGCGTCGGCTCGGCGGCGCCCCCGCCCGCCCTGAGATCTCCACCACCAGTCCCCTGATGCTCAGCGCCCATGATGCCCCGGCTCCGGAGCTGCGCTCCGTGGAGACGCTCTGGACCTCAGGGCGGCTCACGGACTTCTACCGCTACCCCGTCCTGGCCGGATCACCGGACCTGGGATCCGGCCTGCCGGGCGTGGTCGTCCTGAACGCGGTGGCAGCCGAGGCCGGACTGCAGCCCGGGGACGTGGTGTGGACACCGCTGACGGACGGCGGCGCCCCCACCCGCCTGACGGTGTCCGGCATCGTGGATGACGGCGACGCCTCCCCGCGGATGTGGGCACCCCTCGCACTCTGGGAGGTCCGGCAGCCGCCCGATCCGGCGTCCACCCAGCCGCTCCTGCGCTTCGTGGTGCCACCGGAGCAGGGGCCCGATGCCGCGGTGGCCGTCACGGCGGCCGTGGCCGCGGCGGGCGTGGATCCAGGCTCGGAGCAGCCATTGCGTGTGGATCGCGTCGGGGAGCTGCGGGAGTCGCTGTCCTTCATGCAGGCGGTGTTCTCCGCCGTGGCGGTGGCCGCCCTCCTGGTCTCCGCCCTGGGCCTGTTGAACATCGGTCTGGCCTCGATCGCCGAGCGCTCACGCGAACTCGTGGTCCGCCGGGCACTCGGCGCCCGGAGAAGCCACCTCTTCATCCAGGTGATGGGGTCGTCCCTGCTGCTCGCGGTGATCGTGACCGTGGTGGCCGTGGGCCTGGTTGTCGGCCTCATGCACCTGGCCGCGCCGCTCTGGCTGCCCGAAGGCGGCGCCCACCGCGTTCCGGCGGTGCCCTGGGAGGCCTTCGGCCTCGGACTGTCGGCTGCCGCACTCACAGCGGCACTGGGTTCGGCGCTGCCGGCGTGGAAGGCCACCCGTCTTCCCGTGGCTGACGCCCTGCGCCGCTGACGCTCACTGCTGGCCGAGCCCACGCTGCCGGTAGGCGACGACGAGTTTCTTGGCCAACTCCCGACTGCCCACCAGCGGCGCCAACGACTCGGCCATGTCGTCCATACTGGAGAACTCTTGACGCTTGGCGGCAACCACAGACGGGAACTGCCCGAACATCGTGTCCGGGTATGTATCGACCGGCTGCCCCTTCATCCGAGTCTCCATGATGGCGATTTGCATCTGGACGGCCGCTTGCTTCACGCCTGAGATAAAGTGCACGGCACATTCTCTAGCGAATGGCTCCTTGTCGTTGAACTCGACACTCACCACGAGAGACTGAATGAGACCCATTGCCTCGGACAGCTTCTCTTCGAGCCTCTCGACACGCGCCTCCAGACGCGCAACGTCCTCAGTTGTCACAGCAGAACCCATAGCACCCCCTCGACGGCATTGGCGATGACGTTCGCGGTCCCGTCATCCATGATGGCGCTCAAGCGTTTGTATACCTCTGACCGGACCTGATGCGTGGCGACATCGGGGATGTTCGCCACATCGTCGATGGCATCGGCGATCCGGACACTGTCCCGTCGGATCACGTCGGCGGCCCTCTTATCCAGAAACCCGTCCGCCATGGTGACGAACTTCTGCCCGCCACCTCGCATCGCACCGGCGACACCCCGCAGAGCGACCTTGACCACTTCACTCTTCAGCCCTTGGGTCTCGGCCTGCCCGCCTGTGGCCAGCTGAGCGGTCACATCACCGGCGTTCACCCGCAGGTCACGAGTGGTAGCACGTTCGTGACGCGCCTCCCAGAGCATCGTCTCTGCCGGTGCTCCTTGGCTACTTAGACGATCTGCCGCGACGGCCGTCGATGGCGAAACGACCGAGAGGAGCAACATCACAGATATCGCCATCGCAATGAAGCTTTGCTTGATGCGCACGCTTTTCCCTACCCGTGGAGTGATCTTTGCTTCACCACAGGCTAGGGACTCCACTCCACCAACGAAAGTCCACTCTTCCCCGCCTCCATCGGCCGAGGCCAGAAACGTCTGCACCCCCGTGTGACACGGCCGCCCAGACCTCCGCCCTGCGCCGCTGACGCTCAGCGCTGCAGCAGCCCTGCCACCCACTCCCGACCGGAGCGGTAGGCCGCATCGCTCATGTGGGTCGGCACCTTCACCATGCGTTCGACCGCGCGCGGGTAGGAGCCCAGGAACCGGACACCCGGGAAGATCCGGTGCAGCGCGGCCAGGGCCGCCTGCACCCGCTCCTCGGCCAGGTGCCCCTCCAGGTCGATCGAGAAGAAGTACTGGCCCAGCCCCGAGCCGGTCGGCCGGGACTCGATGCGGGAGAGGTTGATCCCGCGGGTGGAGAACTGTTCCAGGATCTCCAACAGTGCACCCGGGTGGTCGTCCGGCAGCGGCACGGTCAGCGTGGTCTTGTCCGAGCCGGTCGGCTCCGGCAGCGGGCCCGGGCGGCCCACCAGCACGAACCGGGTCACCGCACCGGCGGTGTCCTCGATGCGTTCGGCCAGCACGGGCAGCCCGGTCTGCTCCGCCACCAGCGGGGCACAGACCGCCGCGTCGAAGGCGGGGGCGGCCGTGCCGTCGTCGTGGGGCTGCGGCAGCAACAGGCGGGCTCCGGCCGCCGTGGAGGAGGCCGGCGTGAACTCGGCGGAGGGCAGGTGTGCGTCCGCCCAGCCGCGGACCTGCGCCCAGGCGTGGGTGTGGGTGGTGATGCGGCAGACCTCGTCCAGGCCGATGCCCTCCCGGCCGACCAGCACGAAGCTGATGGGCACGAGGACCTCGGCGAGGATCTGCAGGTCGTCTCCGGAGGCCACGTCGTCCAGGGTGGCGGAGACGCCGCCCTCCACGGAGTTCTCGATCGGCACCATCGCGTAGTCGGCGTCGCCGGCGCGCACGGCGGCCAGCGCGGAGATCACGGAGGAGGACGGGGTCACGTCCGACTCGGCGACCTCGGGGATCTGCCGCAGCGCCGCCTCGGTGAAGGTGCCCTCGGGTCCGAGGAAGGTGAAGCGGGCGCGCGCCCGACCCGCCTCAGAGGAGACGGGCGGCAGAGGCGCGATCACTTGACGGTCGGCTCGGCGTCGCCGTCGGCCTCCATCGGCTTGCCGGCCTCCAGCCAGGCGTCGGAACCGCCGGCCACGTTGAGGGCCGAGTAGCCGCGGCCCACCAGGAACTCGGCGGCGCGGGCAGAGCGGCCGCCGGTGCGGCAGATGACGTAGTAGTCCGTGTCCGGGTCCAGGTCGTCGATGCGCTCGGGCAGCTGGCCGAGCGGGATGTGCTGGGCGCCGGCGGCGCGGCCGAGGGCGAACTCGTCGTCCTCACGGACGTCCAGGATCGCGGCGTCGGCGGGGATCTGGTCAACGGTGACGGTCTCGAACATGCTCATGGGGCCAGGGTAGCCGGGCCCGCCGCCGCGGTGGCCACAGGCGGCGGGCGTCTCGGAGACCGGCCGTCAGGCGGCCGAGCAGCGGCCCGTCCCCTCCCCCACAGAGGTCCTCAGCGGCTTCCTCCGCCGGGCTGCTCGCCGCGGACTGACAGCGGAACCTTCTACGCTGGGTCCCATGGCAACCACACCCGATCGCCTCGCCCGCCTGATGGACCGCTCCGCCGTGCAGCTGCGCGACGACCTCGCCTCCGGAGCCCTCACCGCCGCCGAGACCGTCGAGGTCGCCCTGACCGCCGCGGAGCGCAACGCGGACCTCGGCGCCTTCGCCCTCCTGGACGCCGAGAGCGCCCGGGAGCAGGCCGCCGCCGCGGACGCGGCCCTCCGCAGCGACGAGGACGACCGCCGGCAGCTGATCGGCATGCCGCTGGCCTACAAGGACCTGCTGGACGTGGCCGGACTGCCCACCCGCCACGGCTCCGCACTCACCGCCGCCGCCCCGGTGCCCACCCAGGACGACCCGCTGGTGGCCCGGCTGCGCGCGGCCGGCTCCGTGACCCTGGGCAAGACCACCGTCCCCGAGTTCGGCCTGGACTCCCACTCGGAGAACCCGCTCGGCGGGGCGGCCCGCAATCCCTTCGACCTCACGCGCTCCGCAGGCGGCTCGTCCGGCGGCGCCGCCGCGGCGGTGGCCGCCGGGATCCTGCCGTTCGCCCCGGGCAGCGACGGCGGCGGCTCCATCCGGATCCCGGCCGCCGCCTGCGGCCTCGTCGGGCTCAAGCCCGGCCGCGGCACCGTCCCCTCGGACCGGGCCGAGGACACGGTCACCAACCTGACCTGCGCCGGCCCGCTGGCGCACACCGCCGAGGACGCCGCCCTGCTCTTCGACGTGATGACCTCGGCCGAGGGCCTGGCCGGCCGCACCCTGCCGGACGTGCAGGCGGACGCCGCGTCCCTTGCCGCCGGCGAGCGCCCGCGGCCCCTGCGCCTCGGGCTGACGACGGCCTCCCCGTTCGGGCCCTCCCTGGAGATCCGCCTGGCCAATTCCGCTCTGACCGCCATGACCCGCGCCGCAACCGCCCTGGCCGGGCTCGGCCACAGCGTGGAGGAGTTCACCCCGGAGTACGGCGAGGACTACCACCAGGACTTCCGTGCCGTGTGGACCTCCAACCTGCTCAAGGCCGAGCTCCCTCAGGGCGCCGCGGCCCACCTCGGCCCGCTGGCCGCCGACTTCCTGGCCACCGCGAGCGCACGGCCGCAGGAGGAGACCGAGGCCGCGGTGGACCGGCTGACGGCCTGGGCGCGGCACGTGCGCGGCCAGTTCGCCGCGTACGACGTGGTCCTCACCCCTGTGCTCGCCTTCGCACCCCCGGAGATCGGCCACTTCACCGCCCTGGAGCCGGAGGAGAACTACGCGGAGCAGTGCAGGTTCACCCCGTACACGTCCATGGTCAACGTGCTCGGACTGCCGGCGGCCTCCGTGCCCGTGCTGCGGAGCGAGGAGGGCCTGAGCTGGTCCGTGCAGGTGATCGGCCGCCCCGGGGCCGAGACCCAGCTGCTCGCCCTTGCCGCCCAGCTGGAGGCCGCACGCGCCTGACGCCCGACGGCCCGGGCGCGGCGGACGGCCGCGGCGCGGGGCCGTCGTCGGGAAGGAAGGACGGGGCTCAGTCCACTGGCAGGCCGGCGAGGTAGCCGGCGAACCCGCCGGGCGAGCGCCCGTCCAGGCGCGCGGACGTCGCCACCCGTACCCGGTCCGTCGCCACCACCGGCACGCCGTGCGCCCGCGCGGCCTCGACCAGGCCGACGTCCTCGTGCTCAGCGCAGTGCGATACACCGCCGAGCGCCTCGTACTGCGCCCAGGTCAGGCCCATGTTGGCCCCGTGCACGTGGCCGTGTCCCTCGCGGTGCTCGTACTCGGCGGCCCAGGCCTGCCGCAGCGCGGGGTCGGCGCCGGCGAGGTCCACGGTGCCCAGCACGAGGGCCCAGCGCGGATCCTCCACGTCCACGCCGGTGCCGAGCACGGCCAGCCCCGTGAGCCAGCCGGGGGGCACGCGGGTGTCCGCGTCCGTGGATGCGACCCACAGCCGCTCGCCCGGCACGTCCGGGAACAGGCTGCGGCCGTGCCGGGCACCCACATCACGGGCACGGCCCACGCTCGGCCGCCCCGGGGTGTCCGCGCCCAGCTCGAGAACATGGAACCGGGGGTCCTCCTGCGCCTTCGCGCGGGCGATCTCCACCGTCCGATCCGTACACCGGTCCGCCACCACGACGACGGCCGCGGACCCCTGCGCGTGCTGCTCCTCCCAGCGGTCCACCGTGGCGGTGAGGGCCTCCAGGCAGTCCGGCAGGTCCGCCTCCTCGTCCTTCGCGGGGACCACCACGACGGCATGGTCAGCCGTGTGGGCGCGGGCCAGCAGGGCCAGGCGGACGTCCGCCTCGAGGTGCTCGGCGACCATCCGCCAGCGGGGGTCCGCAGCGAGACGGGCGTGGACGTCGTCACCGTCCAGGGGCCAGCCCTGCACGGGCTGACGCCAGTGGCAGGCCAGCACCTCGCCATCCAGTGCCATGTCCCGGTCGATGCAGTCGACGAGCTCGTCGAGCTCCTCCGGCTGCAGGAAGTAGCCGATCTCGGAGACCACGGCGAGGTCGAGCGGTGCGGGCTCCTGCGGCCACTGCTCCGGCAGCACCGCCCGCCGGACCTCCGCGTGCGGCAGTCCGTCGAGCCGGGCCTGCGCCCGCTCGACGGCCAGTGGGGAGGCTTCCAGCCCCACGACCTCGTCCGCCCGGTCGGCGAGCTCGGCGGTGAGCACACCGATCGAGGCGCCGGCTTCCATGACCCGCCCATACCGGGGGCGCGTCAGCAGGGCAAGGGTGAGCGCCCGCTTGCGCCGCTCATAGGGGCTGGAGAGGTAGCGCCACGGGTCCTCGGCGCCGGCGTAGAGGAGGTCGAACACGGCCTCGGCGCGGTAGGCGTCGTGCTCGCCCGGGCCGGAATAGCGGGCGCAGTCGAATGCGCGGTCGAAGTGCGTGAGCATCTGCGGGGACAGGATCGCCTCGTCGCCGGGGGCGTCCGAGAGCGGTGCCACCTGGGAGGCGTGCGCGGCCAGGGCGTCCCGGCGGGCCCGCCGGTCCTGGTCGCTCAGGGGCAGGCGGCGGTAGCGGCGGGAGGGCAGGGCCTCCGGCGCTCCCCAGTGCCAGAACCACAGCGGGAACTCGCACAGCGGCAGATGCTCCTGCGCGGCGAGCGCCCCGACGGCCCGGCCGACGGCGTCGTGGTCCGCGTGGCCGTCCGTGCGGTCATGGGCCACGAGCAGGACCGGGCCGGGCCGATGCGCCGCGACCAGGTCCGCCACGGCGCCTCGGAGCTCTGCCTCATGGGCTGCCACCTGCGAGTCCGGCAGGTCCAGGCGACGGACGCGGAGCCGGTCCCGGGCGTCCCCGCCCAAGGCGTCGGCGGCGTGCTCGAGCTCCGGACCGCGCAGGGCGCGCAGCCGCTCCTGGGTGTGCGTGGGCGAGTCCGGATGGGAGGCCTCGCCGGCGGTGGCCACCACCAGCTCCACCCGTGCACCGGCGCGCAGGGAAGTGCGGATCAATCCCGTGGCGCCGAGGGTCTCGTCGTCCGGATGGGCGACCGCCACCACCACGAGCCAGGTGCGGTCGAGCGGGGGCAGACGCAGCAGTGGCAGGTCGGCGATCCCGGCCTCCTCCCACGCGGACTCGGCGGTGCCGTCGTCCAGATGCGAGAAGCTCACCACCACGCCTCGGCTCCGGTGTGCTCGTCCTCGAGCAGGGCGGCGCCGAGGCGGGCGTCGTCCCGGTCTCCGTGGTGCTGGCGCAGGTAGACCTGAAGGTCCGCCACCATCTGGGCGTGCCCGGCGTCCTGGGTCAGCGGCCCCGGACCGGTGGCCTCGCCCACCGTCTGCAGGACCTCGGTGCAGACCTGCGCCACGGTCCCGCGGACGCGGTCCGCCTCCACCATGCCGCAGGCGTGGTCCAGCTCCCCGGCATCCACGGCGTCCGCGGCGGCGCCCAGCACGACGGCGGCTGCGCGCAGCAGCCGGTCCACCCGGCCGTACGCGGCCTGCCCGATCTGGTCCGGTCCCGTGCCGCGGCCCTCGTCCGCTCGCGCCTGCCGGCGGTGCAGCTGGGCACGCAGGGTGCGTGCCGCATGCACGGCGCCGCCGAACCAGCAGGCCGCCACCCCGATGCCGCCCCAGGCGAAGCCGGGGCGCTGCAGATACCACTCGGGACCCCCGACCTCCACGGCCGGGACGGCATCGAAGGCCACTGGACCGGTGGTCACGGCCCGCAGGCCCAGGGCCGGCCAGGCCGGCTCCCCCACGTCCACACCGGGGTGGCGCAGGTCCACCAGGAACGCCTGCGGACGTCCGTCGTCCTCCCGCCGGGCGGTCACCACGGCGGAGGTGCAGTCCGCCGCCAGCGAGCACCACGGCTTCGTGCCGTCCAGGCGCCAGGTGTCCGAGCCGTCGTCGTGCTTGGTGAGCCGGGTGGCGGTGAGGGTCACGCCGCCGGACTCGGACGCATACACGCCCAGCAGGCCCGACGGGGCCGGCACGTCGGCCTGCGCCAGGATCGAGAGGGCGTCCAGGTGCGGCTCCAACACCCGGGCGGCCGCCAGGCTGCGGGCACCGAGGGTCGCGAGGATCTCCCACTGGGCTCGGGTGCGCCCGGCTCCGGTCAGCGGCAGCTCCGCCGGGTCCGCGTCCTCGAGGATGGCGGCCAACGCGGTCACAGGCTCGTCCGCACCGGCGGCCTCGGCGAGCGCCTCCAGCAGCCGCTCCTCAGCGGCCTCGCGGGCGTCGACGGACGGGGCGGGAGCGGACGGATCACGCTGTGAGCGGACGGATGCGAAACGGACCCGGTGCACGGGCATGGCGAGCCTCCTGGAGACGACGTCGGGGGCCGCAGGTGCACGGCCCGAGACTGCGACTGTAGGGCCCTGGGCTGACCAGGGGGAACGGCCCGGGTGCGGCGGACGGCCGCGGCGAGGGGCCGACGTCGGGAAGGAGGGACGGGGGCCGGGAGCAACCCGGGCGTCACCGTCCGGCCACCGGACACAGACCCGACGTTTTCTTGACTGACTCAAGAAAAGGCGGTTGGGTGGAGACCATGAGCACAGCACTGAAGGAGGCCTCGGACGACGCAGCCCTGCTGCGCGCGGCCGGCCTGCGCGTCACGCGCCCCCGCCTCGGTGTGCTCGCCGCCCTGCGCGAGCACCCGCACGCGGATGCCGCCGACGTGCTCACCGCCGTCCGCGAGGGCCAGCCCACCGTCTCCCACCAGGCCGTGTACGACTCCCTGCACACCCTGACCGAGGCGCGGCTCGTGCGGTCCCTGCAGCCGGCGGGCTCCACCGCACGCTATGAGCTCGACGCTCATGACAACCACCACCACCTGGTGTGCCGCGGCTGCGGCGCCCTCGTGGACGTCCCCTGCCACACCGGATCCGCGCCGTGCCTGAGCGCGCCCGAGGACCACGGCTTCGCGATCGACGAGGCCGAGGTCTACTACTGGGGCCGCTGCCCCGCCTGTGCGGCCGAGGACACCACCCTCCCCCACTCCACCCTCTGACGAAAGGACGATCATGGCCTCCCAGCATGACGAGACCACCACCCTCGGCCAGGTGAGCGAGGACGCGACCCAGGGCGGCTGCCCGGTCGCCCACGGCGCCTCCCTGCCGCATCCCGCCTCCGGCGACGCGAACCAGCAGTGGTGGAAGAACCGTCTGAACCTGAAGATCCTCGCCAAGGAGCAGCCGGTCATCAACCCGCATGACCCGGACTTCGACTACCCGGCCGCCTTCGAGACCCTCGACCTGGCCGAGGTGAAGAAGGACATCGCCGAGGTGCTCACCACCTCCAAGGACTGGTGGCCTGCCGACTTCGGCAACTACGGCCCGTTCATGATCCGCATGGCCTGGCACGCCGCCGGCACCTACCGCTCCCAGGACGGCCGCGGCGGCGGCGGCACCGGCCAGCAGCGGTTCGCCCCCCTGAACTCCTGGCCGGACAACGTCTCCCTGGACAAGGCCCGCCGCCTGCTGTGGCCGGTCAAGAAGAAGTACGGCCAGAACCTCTCCTGGGCGGACCTGATGATCCTCACCGGCAACGTCGCCCACGAGATCATGGGCATGCCGACCTACGGCTTCTCCGGCGGCCGCATCGACGCCTACGAGCCCGAGGACGACGTGTACTGGGGCCCGGAGACCGAGTGGACCAACGGCGGCGCCGAGCGCTACAGGGGCGACCGCGAGCTGGACAACCCCCTCGCCGCCGTGGAGATGGGCCTGATCTACGTGAACCCGGAGGGCCCGGAGGGCGAGCCGGACCCGGTCAAGTCCGCCCGCGACATCCGCGAGACCTTCAAGCGCATGGGCATGAACGACGAGGAGACCGTCGCCCTCATCGGCGGCGGCCACACCTTCGGCAAGACCCACGGCGCCGGCACCGTCCCGGAGCACGTCGGCCCGGAGCCCGAGGGCGCCCCGATGGAGCAGATGGGCCTGGGCTGGAAGTCCTCCTACAAGTCCGGCAAGGGCATCGACACCATCGGCTCCGGCCTCGAGGTCACCTGGACCTACCACCCGACCCGCTGGGACAACGAGTTCTTCCACATCCTCTACGCCTACGAGTGGGAGCTGTTCCAGTCCCCGGCCGGTGCCAACCAGTGGCGCCCGGTCAACGGCGGCGGCTCGGACATGGTGCCCGAGGCGGACGGCAGCGGCCGCCGCGAGCCGCGCATGCTGACCTCGGACCTCGCCCTGCGCTTCGACCCCGAGTACGACAAGATCGCCCGTCGCTTCAAGGACGACTTCGAGGCCTTCCACGACGCCTACTCCCGCGCCTGGTTCAAGCTGACCCACCGTGACATGGGCCCGATCTCCCGCCACTACGGCCCCGAGGTGCCCACCGAGGAGCTCGTCTGGATGGATCCGATCCCGGCCCCGGCCTCCGTGCCCGGCGACGCCGAGGTCAAGGCGGTCAAGGACGCCGTGGCCGCTGCCGGCCTCTCCGTCCCGGCCGTGGTGAAGACCGTCTGGGCCGCCGCCTCCACCTACCGCGGCTCCGACTTCCGCGGCGGCGCCAACGGCGGCCGCATCCGCCTCGAGCCGCAGCGCTCCTGGGAGGTCAACGAGCCGGCCGTCACCGGCCCGGTCATCGAGGCCCTGGAGAAGATCGCCGCCGAGCAGGGCGTGTCCTTCGCGGACACCCTGGTCCTGGCCGGCAACTGGGCGATCGAGAAGGCCGCCGCCGACGGCGGCGTGCCCGTCCAGGTGCCCTTCACCCCGGGCCGCGGCGACTCCTCGCAGGAGCAGACCGACGTGGAGTCCTTCGGCTACCTCGAGCCGAAGGTGGACGGCTTCCGCAACTACGACCCGCG
Source organism: Micrococcus lylae (assembly GCF_900163825.1). NCBI lineage: Bacteria > Bacillati > Actinomycetota > Actinomycetes > Micrococcales > Micrococcaceae > Micrococcus > Micrococcus lylae. The sequence goes on from NZ_FUKP01000056.1 coordinate 70,794, forward strand.
CTCCAACAAGGAGTTCCCGGCCGAGTTCGCCCTCGTGGACCGCGCCAACCTGCTCGGACTCTCCGCCCCGGAGATGACCGTGCTGGTGGCCGGCCTGCGCGTGCTCGGCGCCAACTACGGGGACTCGAAGGACGGCGTGTGGACCGAGAACGTGGGCGTGCTGTCCAACGACTTCCTGCAGGCCGTCACGGACATCGACACCCAGTGGGAGAAGGTGTCCGAGGGCCACTACAAGGGCGTCACCGCCGACGGCAAGGAGCTCTTCGGCACCCGCAACGACCTGGTGTTCGGCTCGAACTCCGAGCTGCGCACCGTGTCCGAGGTGTACGCCGCAGACGACGCCAAGGAGAAGTTCGTCAAGGACTTCGTCAAGGCGTGGACCAAGATCATGGACGCCGACCGCTACGACGTGCAGCGGAAGAACCGGAAGTGATCGGCTGATCCGCTGACCCCTCCCTGAAGGGGTTCGGGGGCGGGGTTCGACCGGAGTTCGCTGCGCGTTCCGGTCGGACCCCGCCCCCGTTCTTTCCGCCGGGTCTGGCGGGGGCAGTGCCCGGCCCGTTCGTTCCGCCGGGTCCGGCGGGGACGGTGCCGGCCCCGCTCGTTCCGCCTGGTCTGGCGGGGACGCCGACCCGCTCTCTCCGCCAGGTCCGGCAGATTCCCGACGACGACACCCGCCCCGGTGCGCCGCGCACCGGGGGTGCGTGGCCGTCGTCGTGGGTGACGCTCCGGCTACCGGAGGTGGCCGGGGATTCCCCGGCGCCATGGCGTCCACCGTCCTGTGGCGTCCCCGATGCCGGAGGTGACCGACCTTCTGTATCCGCAGCGTCGGAATTCCGGCCCCGACGGCGCCGGTTCCGACCCGTGGCACACAGACGATCCTCTCTCTAATACACATCTGACGCTGCCGACGAAGAGGATA
>NZ_FUKP01000055.1:0-12266 GCF_900163825.1 Micrococcus lylae
GGAGGTTCTTTTCATCGTCAACGTCTATCTGTCACCAACGTCATGGCCGAGTACACCTAGGTCCGGTCCGGGCCGCACCGCGAGGGCTCTCGCCCCGGGCGGATCACCCCTCGGCGTCGTCCTCCGAATCCTCCGAATCCTCGGAGTCCTCCTCGGAGCCGCCGGCGCGCGGACCGGCGCCGTCGGTGTCGTCGTAGATGTCGATGGTGCCGCCGTAGTTGGCCACCCAGACCTCTCCGGAGGGCTTGTCATAGGTGATGCCGATGGTGTTCACGCCCGCCGGCGCCGTGCCGAGGATCTCAAGCGTCTCGGCCTCGATCTTGCTCACCGTGGAGTCGTAGTAGTTGACCACGTACAGGGCCGTCCCGTCGGCGGAGATGTCCATGGAGCGCGGCTCGTCCCCGGCCGGGGCGCTGGCGATGACCTCGCCGGTCTCCGCGTCCATCTTCACGATCTCGTCCGCGCCGGAGAGCGTCATGTAGAGGGTCTTGCCGTCCGGGGACAGGGTCAGGTGGCGCGGGTTGGCCCCGGTGTGCATGACCACCTCGGAAGTCCCCTTCTCCAGGTCCACGCGGTAGAGCTTGTCCGCCCACATGGCGGTGGCGTAGGCGGTCTTGTTGTCCGGCAGCACGACGATGCCGCGGGGCATGGTGTCCAGCGGAATGGTGTGCTCGGTCTCGCCGGAGGCCGTGTCGATGACGGACATGTTCGAATCGCACCAGTTGGTGACCAGCAGGCGGGACTCGTCCGGGGACAGAGCCAGGTACTTGGGCACCCGACCCACACGGTAGGCGGCGTCCCAGTCCTTCTCCTCCACCGAGTACCGGTAGACGAGGGAGGGGGCGATGTCCGCGCCGGCGGTGCAGTTGTCGTCCGGCGCCGTGCCCACGGGGTACAGGCCGTACTGGGTGACGTAGGCGTGCTCGCCGTCCTTGGTCCAGGTGGCCTCCACCGGGGCGCCGCTGACCTCGTCGGGCAGGCCCTCGACGCCCAGCTCGGCCGGGTTCACGGTGTCGTCCAGGGTCTGGAAGACCTTGCGGGTCGCGGTGTCGAAGAGCACGACGTTGTGCTGGTAGACCACGTTGTTGGCGATCATCAGCCCGTGCTGGTTGGAGACCACGGACTTCGGCTCGACGCCGACGTCCCTGAGGGTCTCCATGTGGGTCAGCGTGGTGGTGTTAGACGCCGGGAAGTCGGCCGGGTCCACGGAGTCCGATTCCTCGGCCTCTCCCTTGCCGTCCTTGTCCGCGCCACCCTTGTCCGCGCCGTCCTTGTCCTCGCCGGAGTCGTCTGCACCGTCGTCGCCGTCCGGGGAGGCGTCGGCCTCGCCGTCCTTGTCCGAGGAGGCGGAGCCGTCGTCGTCCTGCCCACCGTCACCGGTGCCGCCGTCCTGGGTGCCGGAGGCCGTGGCGGCGCTGCCCTGATCGTCCGGGGAGTCGCCGTCCGTGCCGGCGCATCCGGTGAGCAGCAGGCCCACGGTGAGCAGGGCGGCGGCAGACCGCAGGACCCGCGGACGGGCAGCTGCGGCCTGCCTCAGCGCAGCCGGCTCCGCCGCGAGGTCGGTGGCGTCAGGGACGAGGGGCAGTCGGGACATGGGATCTCCGGGGGCTGAGGAAGGGCAGGCACATGCAATGGCCTGGACAGACACAACCTCAGCATAGCGAAGCCGACGCCGGCGGGAGCCGGAGAAGACCGGCTCAGCTCTCCTGCGGGAGGACGAAGGCGGCGGAGATCTCGAGCTTCACGGCATCCGAGACGAGCACGCCGCCGGCCTCGAGTGCGGCGTTCCAGGTGAGGCCGAACTCCTTGCGGGAGATCTCTCCCCGGGCCTCGAAGCCGACTCGGGTGGCACCGAAGGCGTCCACGGCCTGTCCGCCGAGCTCCGCCTGCAGCTCGACGGAGCGGGTGACGCCATGCAGAGTCAGCACGCCGCTGAGGGTGAAGGACTCCTCGGTGCCGGTCACGCCGGTGGAACGGAAGGTCATCTGCGGGAACTGCTCGACGTCGAAGAAGTCGACCGAGCGCAGGTGGCCGTCGCGCTGCTCGTTGCCGGAGTCGATCGAGGCGACGCCGATCGTCGCCTCCACGGAGGAGGCGGTGAAGTCGTCGGCGAGGACGAGCTCGCCGGAGACGTCGCCGAAGGTGCCGCGCACCTTGGAGATGCCGGCGTGACGGACCACGAAGTCCACGTCGGTGTGGGCGGGATCGAGGGTCCAGGTTCCGGTGGTGAGGGTGGAGTTGCTCATGGGTCTTTCCTTCGCGGGTCGAGGCCGCCAGCGGGGTGTGGCGGTTCTGCGGGCGGCGCAGGGGAGTGCGCCGGGGGCGGCGGGGCGCCGCCCCATCTGCTTCAAGTTTGAACTATCTGTCCGAAGGGCGCAACCGGGCCAGGGAGAACACCGACACGCAAGGTCATGAAGATGACGGGGCCCACACCCGACCCTGTGACAACGGCGCGGTGATCGCGGACCGGGCGGGCCGGTGGCCGCGGACGTCGCGCAGGACGCCTCGGTCTCGTTCGGCCGACACCGACGCCGCCGTCGGAACCCGCACATGACAAAGGCCCCGGATCGGTGATCCGGGGCCTTGTCCTCGTGGTGCGCGAGGGGGGACTTGAACCCCCACGTTCTTGCGAACACTGGCACCTGAAGCCAGCGCGTCTACCAATTCCGCCACTCGCGCGAGCGGCCTCCCAGGCGATCCGGCGTCACCGGCCTCGTCCTGAGCAGCGAGGAATACCTTACCGCACCCGTTCGACAGCGCGCAAATCGACACCAGGCGCCTCCGAACGGCCACGATTCGGCATCCGTTCGGAGGCCGCGCCCGGCCGCTCCCAGGAGTTCACCGAGCTGTCCCCGTAGTATCGAAGGCGACATCTGCGGAAAGGAGTGCCCCTTGGGCCTTCTGGACAACCTGGAGCGCGGCCTGGAGAAGGCCGTGCGGTCGGCGTTCTCCGCGGGCGGCTCCCAGGCCGTGAAGCCCGTCGAGATCGCCTCGGCCCTGCGCCATGAGATGGACGACGAGTCCATCACGGTGTCCGAGGGTCATGTCGTCGCGCCCAACGACTTCGTGGTGCGCTTCTCCGAGCCGGACTTCGAGCGCGCACGTGACTGGGGCACCGCCCTGGCGCAGGAGCTCTGCGACGAGGTCATCCGGTACGCCGACTCCCAGCAGTACACGCTCCCCGGCACCGTGCGGGTCGCCTTCCACGCCGATGTGGAGCTCCGCGAGGGCCGGATCGAGGTGGACTCCCGTCTCGACGACGGCTCCGCCGCCTCGGACGATCGCGTCCCCCAGGACTCCCCCTCCCTGTTCGGCAGCGCCCCCGGGGCCGCCGCCGTGGAGGACCCGCCGCATCGGCTCGTGGAGGACGAGGCCCCGGTGGGCCCCGCCGCCCCGCGCCGCTCCGAGCGTCCGCGCATGCCCGCCGCCGGCCACCGGGGCGCCTACGGCGAGGGCTCCCATGCCGCAGGCGCACGGGACCCTCACGATCCGGACGACGCCTCCGACCGCACCCGGGTGGTGCCGCGCCCGGACTCCGAGTCCTCCGTCCCCTCCCTCGAGGTGGACGGCCGCCTGCATCCGCTGGAGCAGGAGGACATCGTGGTGGGCCGCTCGAACGAGCGCGCCGACCTCGTGCTGTCCGACTCGTCGGTCTCCCGGGAGCACGTCCGCCTCATCCGCACGGGCCGGAACGTGACCCTGATCGACCTGGGCTCTCGCAACGGCGTGACCGTGAACGGCCGCCGGGTTGACGGCTCCGTCACGCTCCACGACAGTGATCGCATCACCGTGGGACAGACAACCCTGGTCTTCCACGCCGCCCCGGGACAGGAGGTCCGATGAGCGAACTCGCCATCGCCGCGCTGCGCTTCGGGCTCCTGCTGGCCCTCTGGATCTTGATCGTCTCGATCGTCACGTCGCAGGGCCGCGACCTCGTGGTGGGCCGCCGCAACAAGACCCGCCGGGACGCGGCCCCGGTCACCGCCTCCGCCGCGTCGGCCCCGGTCGCCGCCGGCGGCTCCGCCGCACCGGAGCACCACGGCGCCCCTGCGGGCGGCCGCACCGTGCACTCCGGGCCGCCGACCCCGGCACCGCGGCTGGCCCGCACCCTCATGGTGGACAAGGGCCCGCTGGCCGGACGTGAGATCGACCTGCAGGGTCAGGCCCTGCTCATGGGCCGCGCCCAGGACGCAGACCTCGTACTGGAGGACGACTACGCCTCGGGCCGCCACGCCCGCCTGTTCCCGCAGGGCACCCGCTGGTTCCTCGAGGACCTCGGCTCCACCAACGGCACCTTCGTGAACGGCAGCCAGATCTCCCGCGCCCTGCCCGTCGGCCCCGGCGACTCCATCCGGATCGGCAAGACCGTCATGGAGATCAAGGCCTGACCCATGCCCTACGTCCTCCACTGCGCCGCCAAGTCCGACGTCGGCAGGATCCGCTCGAAGAACGACGACTCCGCCTATGCGGGTCGTCATCTCGTGGTGCTCGCCGACGGCATGGGCGGGCATGTGGGCGGCGACGTCGCCTCGGCCTCGGCAGTGCTGGACCTGGCCCCGCTGGACGCCACCGGCTACGACGACCCGGCGACCGTGCTGCCGGACGAGATCCAGAACGCGAACCTGGTCCTCAACGAGCTGGTCCACGCGAACCCGAAGCTCGCCGGCATGGGCACCACCTGCACCGCCGGTCTGCTCGCCGGGGACACGCTCTACATGGCGCACATCGGAGACTCGCGCGCCTACCGCCTCAGGGACGGCGAGTTCGAGCAGATCACGCGCGACCACACCTTCGTGCAGCGCCTCGTGGAAGAGGGCCGCCTGTCCAAGGAGGAGGCCGAGCACCACCCGAACAAGAACGTGCTCATGCGGGTGCTCGGCGACGTGGACGCCTCCCCCGAGCTGGACGTGTTCGAGGTCCCGGTGACGATCGGCGAGCGCTGGCTGTTCTGCTCGGACGGCCTGACGGACGTGGTCACGGTGCCCACGATCAAGCAGACCGTGGAGCAGGCCGAGACCCTCGACGACGCCGTGGACGAGCTCGTGGACCTGACCCTCAAGGGCGGCGCCCATGACAACGTCACGGTGATCGTCTTCGAGGTCGCGGAGGGCACCGAGGAGGAGCTCGCCCCGGTCCAGTCGCTGCACCTGTCGGACGAGGCCCTGGCGGCCGCGCATCCGCCCGAGGTCGGCCCGGTCTCCGGCCGCCTGCTGCGCGAGGACCTTCAGGTGCGCCCGCACATCCTGGTCGGCGCCGCCTCCGCCGCCGTGAAGACGGACCGCGTCCCGATCGTCACACGCGCCACCACGAAGCGCCGTGCCGCCACCCTGCTCGGCGAGGAGCCGGCCCCGGACAACCGGCCACGCCGGGCCGCCGCCATCCTGACGGGCTCCTCCCGCGCGGAGCCGGCCACCTCCGAGGTCCCGACGACGGCACCCGCCTCCGCGATCGGCTCGGCCGGAGAGGGCGCCTCCGCCACGGACGGCGCCTCTACCGCGGGAGCGGCCGCAGTCGGCGCCCCCGGCTCGGCGAGCGCCGCGGACACCGCCGACTCCCCCGCCTCCGGCAGCGCCCCGTTTGCGGAAGGCGCGGACGGCGCAGCCGCGTCGGCAGACGCGCGTACGGCCACGCAGACGCAGGACGAGGATTTCTCCCCGGAGGAGGCCACCCGGGAGTCAACGTACCGCCGCGGCTTCTTCGTCCCGGTCTTCGCGGCCTTGCTGGCCTTGATCCTGGCCGTCCTGCTGGGCTGGGGGTACCTCTGGACCCAGACCCAGTACTACGTGGGCGAGCACGAGGGGAAGGTCGCCGTCTTCAAGGGCGTCTCCCAGCGGCTGGGCCCCCTCGAGCTGTCCGAGGTGGACCGGGACACCGATCTGTCCGTGGACAGCCTGACCGGCTACACCCGCACGCGGGTGGAGTCCGGCATCTCCGCCCGGGACCAGGAGCACGCGGACCAGATCGTCGCGGACCTGCGCCGAGACACCGGCGAGGAGTCCGACGGCGGCGAGGAGCCGTCGTCGTCCCGGGCGTCCACGAGCTCCTCGGACGACCGGTCCTCCTCGCCCTCCCGCTCCGGGTCCGCCTCGACGTCGCCCTCCCGGTCCGGGTCCGCCTCGACGACGCCCTCCCGCTCCGGGTCCGCCTCGACGACGGCCCCCTCCCGTTCCGGGTCCGCCACGCCGTCTCCGTCCGGCTCGCGCAGCCCCGCCCCGAGCGGCTCGTCCTCCTCGAACGGGGGTGACTGATGCCCGGCGTCATCTCACCGCCGCACCCGCGGCGCAACGTGGAGCTTCTCCTGCTGGTGCTGGCCCTCGGCATCGGCCTGGGCGCGAACCTGCTCGGCGCCATCGGCACCGAGCAGGAGATCACCACCGCCTACTGGGTCCAGTCCGGCGTGCTCGCCGCGGCGAGCCTGGCCCTGCATGTGGTGCTGCGCCTGCGCGCGCCCTTCGCCGACCCCTACATCCTGCCGATCACGGTGACGCTCAACGGCCTGGGCCTGGCGATCATCCACCGGCTCGAGACGTCGAACACCCTGGCCAACGCCACCACCCAGCTGGTGTGGACCGTGGTGGCCATGGCCGTGGCCGGAGCGCTGCTCTGGTTCGTCCGCGACCACCGGCTGCTGCGCCGCTGGCCCTACCTGTTCCTCGCTCTCTCCGCGGTGCTGCTGGTCCTGCCGCTGCTGCCGGGCATCGGCATGACCGTCAACGGCGCGCGGATCTGGGTGAACCTCGGCGTCGGCACCTTCCAGCCCGGCGAGATCGCCAAGATCACACTGGCCGTGTTCTTCGCCGGCTACCTCTCGGCGAACCGGGACCTGATCCTGCTCGCCGGCAAGAAGGTCGGGCCCCTGACCTTCCCGCGCATGCGCGACCTCGGACCCCTCGTGGTGGCCTGGCTCGTGGCACTGGGCGTGCTGGTCTTCCAGCGCGACCTCGGCTCCGCGCTCCTGTTCTTCGGCCTGTTCATGGCGATGCTCTACATCGCCACCTCGCGCGCTTCGTGGATCCTGCTGGGCCTGGGACTGATCGGCCTGGGCGCCGTCCTGGCGTTCCTGTTCATGCCGCACGTCACCGCCCGCTTCGACGTGTGGCTCAACGCCTTCGACAGGCAGATCTACGAGCGTCAGTTCGGCGGCTCCCTGCAGGTGGTCGAGGGCGTGTTCGGCATGGCCTCCGGCGGCTTCATGGGCACCGGCCTCGGCGCCGGCTCCCCGTGGCGCGTGCCGCTGAACCACTCGGACATGATCCTGGCGACCATCGGCGAGGAGCTCGGCTTCGTCGGCCTGTCCGCCGTCCTGGTCCTCTACCTGCTGCTGTTCACCCGCATCATGCGCGCCGCCCTGGGCGCCCGCGACGCCTTCGGCAAGGTCCTCGCGGCCGGCCTGGCGTTCACGCTCGCCTGGCAGCTGTTCGTGGTGGCCGGCGGCGTCATGCTCGTGATCCCGATGACCGGCCTGACCACCCCGTTCCTGGCGGCCGGCGGCTCCTCGCTGCTCGCCAACTGGATCATCGTGGGACTGGTGCTGCGCATCTCCCATTCTGCCCGCCGCCCCGTGGTGGTGGACGACATGGTCAACGCGTCCGGCCCGGGTGCCGGCCACCAGGATCAGGCCAAGCTCGTGGCCCTCGAGCCGCACCGTCGCGGCGCGGGGCGCCGCGGATCCGCCCGCCGCGCCGCCGTGGGAGGTGATCGCGCATGAACGAGGCGATCCGTCGCATGTGGATGGTGGCCGTGGCCCTGGTGCTCGTGCTGCTCGTGGCCGGCTCGACCATCCAGGTGGTCCTGGCCGACCAGCTCAAGGAGGACCCCCTGAACCGTCGCCAGATCTACCTCGAGTACGGCGCCCCGCGCGGCCCGATCCTGGTGGACGGCGAGCCGATCGCGCAGTCCGTCGAGTCGGACGGCCGCTTCGCCTACCTCCGGCAGTACTCGGAGTCCGGCATGTACGCGCCCATCACCGGCATGTACTCCCTCAACTACGGCGCCTCCGGCCTGGAGCAGAAGCTCAACCGGTACCTCGCCGGCACGCCGACCTCCGCGTTCATGGACCGTGCGTTGGAGATCGTCACCGGCTCCACCGCCCAGGGCGACCAGGTCGAGCTGACCCTGGACTCGGACATCCAGCGCCTGATCTACGGCGCCCTGCCGGACGGCGTCCGCGGCTCGATCGTGGTCACCGAGGTGGACACCGGCCGGATCGTCGGCATGACCTCGCGCCCGACCTTCGATGCGAACGCCGTCTCCTCACAGAACCTCGCCGAGTCGCGGGCCGCCATGGAGGAGCTCGAGTCGATCCCGGGCGGCAGCGCCTACACCAACCGCGCCACGCAGCAGCTCATCTCCCCCGGCTCCACCTTCAAGCTCATCGACGCCATCGCCATGCTCGAGTCCGGCGACTACTCCCCGGACGACGAGCTCGAGGTGCCGGAGCGCTACACGCTGCCCGGCACCCGTACCCAGATGGGCAACTACAGCGGAGAGGGTGCCCAGTGCGGCACCCGGTCCACGGCATCGCTGACCTGGATCATGGCGAACTCGTGCAACACCCCGTTCGCCGAGGCCGCCGTCGATCTCGGCCAGGACAAGATCCGTGAAGTGGCCGAGCGCTTCGGCTTCAACCAGGACTTCGAGATGCCGCTGGACGTCGCGGCATCCCGGTTCCCGCAGGACCTCGACGACGCCGCGCTCGCGCAGTCGGCGATCGGCCAGCGGGACGTGCAGGCCACGGCCCTGCAGATGAACATGGTGGCCTCCGGCATCGCCAACGGCGGGATGCTGATGGAGCCGCAGCTCGTGGAGTCGATCCGCAGGTCGGACCTGTCCGTGGTCGAGTCGTTCAGCCCGCGCGAGCGCGGCCGGGTCACCAGTGAAGACGTCGCCGCACAGGTGCGGGACATGATGGTCGCGGTCGTCGAGGAGGGCGGCGCCTCGGGTGCCCGCTCCTCTCAGGTGCAGATCGCGGCGAAGACGGGCACGGCGCAGATCGACGGCACCGACGCGGTGCACTCGTGGATCACGGGCTTCGCTCCGGCGGAGAACCCGCGCTACGCGGTGACGATCGTCATCGAGAACACAGACTTGGGCACAGGACGCCGTCTGACGGTGGACAACATGAAGAGGATCATGGAAGCGGTGGTCGCAGAATGAGGCCGACATCCGGTATCACGCTGGGCGGCAGGTACCAGCTCACCGATCGCATCGCGATCGGCGGCATGGGCGAGGTGTGGAAGGCACGAGACAAGGTCCTCGGCCGCATCACCGCGGTGAAGATCCTCAAGGAGGAGTACACCGGCGACCCCAACTTCCTGCGCCGCTTCCGCGCCGAGGCCCAGCACACCGCGCTGCTGAACCACCCCGGCGTGGCGAACGTGTACGACTACGGCGAGGAGAAGGGCTCCGCCTACCTCGTCATGGAGCTCGTGCCCGGGCAGCCGCTCTCGTCGATCCTGGAGAAGGACAAGGTCCTCTCCCCGGACCGCACGCTGAAGATCATCTCCCAGACCGCGGCCGCCCTCTCGGCCGCCCATGCCCAGGGTCTGGTCCACCGCGACGTGAAGCCGGGCAACCTGCTGATCACCCCCACCGGCCGTGTCAAGGTCACCGACTTCGGCATCGCCCGCCTCGCGGACCAGGTGCCGCTGACGGCCACCGGCCAGGTCATGGGCACCGCCCAGTACCTCGCCCCCGAGCAGGCCACGGGCCAGCAGGCCACCGGCGCCTCCGACCTCTACTCGCTCGGCGTCATCGGCTACGAGTCCCTCGTGGGCCGTCGTCCGTTCACCGGCGAGTCCCAGATCGCGATCGCCCTGGCCCAGGTCAACGATCCGCCGCCTCCGCTGCCGGAGACCATCCCGGCTCCGGTGCGCGCGCTGATCATGTGCCTGCTGTCCAAGGAGGCCCAGGAGCGCCCCTCGGACGCCACCGCGCTCTCCGAGGCCGCGGACGCGCTGCGCCGCCACGACACCGCCGGTGCGGTCGAGGCCGTGCCGACCCTGCGCCCGTTCCTCGAGGAGTACGCGGACAGCGAGGCCACCACCACCCTGGACGCCCAGACCGCGCCGGTCGACTACTCGGGCATGCGGGACACCCACGCCACGGACGTCGTCCCGCCGGCCGCCGGTGCCGCGGACGGTGCGGGTGCGACCGGTGCCGCCGCCGGTGCCGGTGCGTCCGGTGCTGCCGCGCCGCGCACCGCCGCGATGCCTCGGATCGACGACTCGCAGGACTCCCGCGACGCCGCCCGCGAGCAGCACCAGCCGATCTCCGCCGCCGCGGACGCGCCGGAACACCGCCAGGACACCGGCCGCCTCGACCTGGACGACGGGGACCGCCGCGCGCGCTCGACCGTCGTCGGCCCCGAGGCCACCCGGAACGACGGCCGCCGCCGCGGTCCCCGCTGGCCGCTGGTCGCCCTGCTGCTGCTCCTCGCGTTCGCCGTGCTCGGCGCGCTGCTGTGGCCGAAGATCTCGGAGATGCTCGGAGCCGGGGACGACGCCCAGCAGTCAGAGGTCGGGGAGATCACGCTCCGGGAGGACGAGTACGTCGGCCGCCCGGTGGCCGAGGTCGTGCCGCAGATCGAGTCCAAGGGCCTGGAGGCCGACCAGACGGAGGCGGACGACCGCGCCGAGGAGGGGACCGTCGTCGGGCTGGCCCCGCTGACCGGCCTGACCGCCGGTGACACGGTGACCCTGGACGTCTCCACCGGCATGGGTCAGATCCCGGCCGACCTGGTGGGCATGGCCGCCGAGCAGGCGACCACCGCCCTGCAGGACGCCGGCTTCAGCGTGGACCGCGTGGACGACCCGTCCGCCGCGGGCGCCGCCGGCGAGGTCGTCCGCGTGAACCCGGGCTCCGGCGAGCGCCACCGCTACGACACCCCGGTGCAGCTGATCGTCGCCGCCGGGAGCGGCGGCGAGGCACCCGCCCCGACCACCTCCGCGGCCCCGACCGGCGAGCCGACGACGGAGCCGGAGCCCACCGAGTCCGCCGCGCCGACCTCCGAGCCCTCGGAGGAACCCACGCAGAAGCCGACGGAGGAGCCCTCCTCCGACCCGACCACCAGCGAGGAACCGACCGAAGAGCCGACCGGCGAGCCGACGACCGAGCCGGAGCCCACCGAGGACCCGACCGAAGAGCCCACCGAAGACCCCACCGAGGACCCGACGGACGACCCGACCGAGGACCCGACGGAGACCGACCAGCCCACGGAGGGACCGGACACCGGCGAGACGACCGCCCCGGCGGAGCCGACCGACGAGGACGTGACCGGCTGAGCCCCCGGGGGCTCTCACCGGTGACGTCGTCCCCAGGACGGACGGGAGCATCACGTGTCCACTGAGCACATCCTCAACGGCCGCTATCGGATGGAGGATCTGATCGGCCGCGGCGGCATGGCCGACGTGTACCGCGGCACCGACCTGCGCCTGAAGCGGACGGTGGCGATCAAGATGATGCGCCCGGACCTGGCCCGGGACCCCCAGTTCCAGTCCCGGTTCCGGCGCGAGGCCACCAGCTCGGCCTCCCTGAACCACCCGAACATCGTCCACGTCTTCGACACGGGCGAGGAGGACATCGAGGACCGCCACGCCCACGAGGTGTCCTGCCCGTTCCTCGTCATGGAGCACGTGGACGGCGGCACCATGAAGGACGCCATCGGCGCCGGAGACGTCACCGTGGAGGAGGCGGTGGCCTGGCTCGACGGCGTCCTGGCCGCCCTCTCCTACTCGCACGGCCTCGGGATCGTGCACCGGGACATCAAGCCGGCGAACGTCATGGTCACCGGCTCCGGCGAGGTCAAGGTGATGGACTTCGGCATCGCCCGCGCCCTCGCGGACACCTCTGCCACCATGACCCAGACGCAGACCGTGGTGGGCACCGCCCAGTACCTCTCCCCCGAGCAGGCGATGGGCGGGACCGTGGGCACCCGTTCGGACCTGTACTCCGTGGGCTGCGTGGCCTTCGAGCTGCTCACCGGCCGCCCGCCGTTCCTGGGCGAGTCCCCCGTCTCCGTGGCCTACCAGCACGTCCGCCAGGACCCGCCGCGCCCGTCCACGCTGAACCCGGACGTGACCCCCGCCCTCGACGCGGTGGTGCTCACCGCGCTGGCCAAGGAGCCCGACGACCGCTTCGATGACGCGGACCAGTTCGCCGCCGCCCTCGTGGAGGCCCTCGGCTCCCCCGAGCAGACGCCGACGGGAGCACTGCCGCTCGTGGATCCGGACGCGGACGCCCCCGCCGGCCCCATCCCCGCCGAGGAC
>NZ_FUKP01000010.1:0-1443 GCF_900163825.1 Micrococcus lylae
TGACTCTCCTTCAGGACCTACATAACGGCCCTGCCACTAAGTCTGACGCGCGACAGGGATCCCAATGCGACGACCTCGCCCGTCGTGTCCGCCCGGTCCATGGCTCTGACCGTCCGGACGCATTGACGTGGCCGCGTTTACCGCACGCGATGCAGGACCTCACGCCGGAGACGGTGGTGACCGAGCAGGATCTGGTACCGGCCCAGGTGGAGCGTCTCAGCACACCTGAAGACCTAGTGCCGTCGAAGCTGTGGTCCGATGAGATCTCGTCGACTCAGGCCGCTTTGATCGAGCAGCGTGCGCCGCTCCTCAGTGGACGGGGTGTGCGGGACGGGCATGAGTGTCATGTCGAGATCTGTCTGGCGGGCGGGGACGAGGCCGTGGTGGTCACTGTGGAGAACGGCGGTCCCGGTTCGTCGCCGGTGCGCCGAGTCGCGACCGTTCCGGTGGCCGTTGCAGTTCCCTTGGCACTGGAGAGCACAGGCGTGCGAGTGGAGTGGTTGAGGGACGCGGTGTTCGAGGCAGAGTGCGTCGTCGGCGCCGATGAGGGCGGATGGTCGGCGGTGGCGGGCACGTCTGCGGCGCAGGATCTGCTGCGGCGTCCGCGGGACTGGTGGGTATGGAGAGACCGCGAGGACCATGTGGCCGCGGAGTGGATGCAGCCTTACGGGGGTCCGCCGTTCGCAGTGATCCGAGGTGAACGGAGCTCGAGGGCCGTTCCGGTCGTGCCAGGGATCTTCTACGCCGCGTTGCAGGAGTCGATCGCTGCGACGACTGCCTCCGAGGACGGTGATACACGCTGATGGACAGTGCTCGATGATCCTGCTGCCATGCTGGCCATGGAGCTTGCGGACCGGACTGAGGATGGTCACGTGCCCACCGTCGATGAGGCCCCTGCCGTCCTGGAGGCCACGGACGCGGCGACCTTCTCCATCGTCGCCGCCTTCCACCTGCGGGAGTGTCCCTTCGACCGGACCGTCACGCGCTACTGCCTGGTCCCCCGAAGACTGGCCTGTGCCCGGAGAACTGCATGTGCGGCTCCCCGCGGCTCGGCACGCAGGCGAGGACCCTCCAGTACACCTGGCTCGAGCCCGAGGAGCCCGTCCACCAGGTGTCGATGGGCATCGGGGGCGGGACCGTCGTCGTCCAGTGCCGGCCGGGTCCACGCCCAGCTCGGCGCCGGCGGCGCACGGAAGTACCGGAGACTCCGACCTGCTCGGCCACGGACTTCGAGGTGCCCCCGGCGAGCATCAGATCAAGCACTTGCAGACGCAGCCGCTTCGAAGCAGCACGAGAGATTGCGGCCATGGTGAGTACGACAGACCTTCCTGGTGGGCCCCGGAAGATCTGTTGCACTCACCGATGGAATCCGCCACGGTGCATGGCACGTGATCAGCGCGCCTGGATGGAAGGACGATGGATGAGTGAGCAGGGCATGGAGCG
>NZ_FUKP01000024.1:0-35455 GCF_900163825.1 Micrococcus lylae
CCCCAGGCGATCCACGTTGCTGACACCGGCTCCCGCCACCACTGTCATCCGACCTCCGAAAGGGGCACTTCCCGATGAAGACTCTTCGTGCAGGCCGCGCCGCGGCCCTCCTGTCCGTTGCCGCCCTGGCCCTGACCGCCTGCTCCTCCGCCGACAATGGCGACTCCGACTCCGAGAACGGCAAGGGCAAGGAGGAGGCCTCGCAGGCCTCGGGCACCCTGACCGGCGGCGGTGCCTCGTCGCAGGAGGCAGCCATGGGTGCGTGGACCGCCGGTGTCTCCGACGAGGCCCCCGAGCTGACCGTGAAGTATGATCCGGTGGGTTCCGGCAACGGTCGTGAGGGCTTCCTGTCCGGCCAGTACTCCTTCGCCGGCTCTGACGCCGCCATGGGCGAGGACGAGGACCCCACCGAGGTCTGTGGCGAGAAGGGCGCGTTCCACGTGCCGGCCTACATCTCCCCGATCGCCGTGGCCTACAACCTCGACGGCGTCGAGGGCGTCCAGATGGACGCCGAGACCATCGCCAAGATCTTCTCCGGTGAGATCACCAAGTGGAACGACCCGGCCATCGCTGACCAGAACGAGGGCGTCGAGCTGCCGGAGAAGGACATCACCGTCGTCCACCGCTCCGACGACTCGGGCACCACCGAGAACTTCACCGCCTACCTCACCGAGGCCGCCGGCGACGCCTGGAAGTACGATGAGATCGAGACCTGGCCGTCCGAGATCCAGGCCGAGTCCGCTCAGGGCACTAAGGGTGTCGTGGGTCTGGCCTCCGACACCGACGGTGCGATCACCTACGCCGACGCCTCCGCCACCGGCGACATGAACACCGTGAAGGTGAAGGTCGGCGAGGAGTACGTCGAGTACTCCTCCGAGGCCGCCGCCGCCACCGTGGACAAGTCCGAGGCCAAGGAGGACGGCTCCATCGAGCTGGACCGCGCCACCGAGGAGGAGGGCGTCTACCCGATCGTCCTCGTCTCCTACCACATCTACTGCAACGAGTACCAGGACCAGGAGACCGCCGACCAGGTCAAGGCCTTCGCGTCCTACGTGATCTCCGAGGACGGCCAGAAGGCCTCGGAGGAGTCCGCGGGCAACGCCCCGATCTCCGAGGAGACCCGCAAGGCCGCCCAGGAGCGCATCGACGCGATCGCCGCCCAGGGCTGACCCGCCTGGCCTGATCCACTGCGCGCTGTGACGCCGCCGTCAGCCGTCGGCCCCGTGTCAAACGGGGTCGACGGCTGACGCCGTGGACAGGGCCCCGGCATTGCTCCATCCCCACTGTGGGCCTGCGCCGACGGGTCCGCTCCACCACTGACACAAGGGAAGGCATCGTGACCTCACCTGCACCCGAGACCGCAGCCCCGCGGGCCTCGACCCTGAAGACCTCACGCGGCGGTGTCGCCGGGGACAAGGTCTTCTCCGGTCTGGCCCTCGCCGCGGGCATCATCATCCTGCTGGTGCTCGCCTTCGTGGCGATCTTCCTCGTCTGGAAGTCGTTGCCGGCCCTGTTCCCGGAGGCGTTCGACAAGGAACTGAAGTCCGCGGACACCTTCTTCCAGTATGTGTGGCCGCTCATGGCGGGCACCGTGATGGCCGCGATGGCCGCCTTGCTGATCGCCACCCCGATCGCCGTGGGCGTCGCGCTGTTCATCTCTCACTACGCACCGCCGAAGATCGCCCAGCCGGTCGGCTACGTCATCGATCTGCTCGCCGCGATCCCCTCGGTGGTCTACGGCGTGTGGGGCTGGCTCACCCTCGCCCCGCTCATGGTGCCGATCTACCGGTGGCTGCACGAGTACCTGGGCTGGCTGCCGATCTTCGGCGGCGACGTCACCACCACCGGTCGCACGCTGATGACCTCCGGTGTGGTCCTGGCGGTCATGATCCTCCCGATCATCACCGCCCTGTGCCGCGAGATCTTCTCCCAGACCCCGAAGCTGCACGAGGAGGCCGCGCTGGGCCTCGGCGCCACCCGCTGGGAGATGATCAAGATGACCGTCTTCCCGTTCGCCCGCGCCGGCATCGTCTCCTCGGTCATGCTCGGCCTGGGCCGTGCGCTCGGTGAGACCATGGCCGTCACCCTGGTCCTGTCCCCGGGCGTGTTCACCTGGTCCATGGTCCAGTCCGGCCGCAACGCCACGATCCCGTCCGAGATCGCACTGAACTTCCCGGAGGCCTTCGGCATCCGTCTCAACGAGCTGATCGCCGCGGGCCTGATGCTGTTCATCATCACCCTGGTGGTGAACATGATCGCCCGCTGGATCGTGAACAAGCACAAGGAATTCTCGGGGGCCAACTGATGAACTCGACTGTGAACCACACTCCGGCCGAGACCGGGACCACCCCCGGCGACCGCGGCCAGCGCCGCGGGGAGGAGGAGAAGATCCGCGTGCAGCGGTCCTCGCTGACCTCCGGTCAGAAGCCCTCGTGGACCTGGATGGCCGTCCTGGCCGGAGCCCTGGCGGTCGCCGCCGGGCTGACCTTCCTGCTCACCGGCGGAGGCTTCTCCGTCGGGGGCTTCGCCGTCCTGCTGGGCATCCTCTACGTGGTGGGCATGTACATCGTCGACCACTTCCTGGAGACGAGGCGCCGCGCCACGGACAACCTGTGGCGCAACCTGGTCTGGGGGACCTTCCTCGTCGCCCTGGTCCCGCTGGTCTCCGTGATCTGGTCTGTGGTGGGCACCGGCCTGCCGACCCTGGTCACCCAGCCCCACTTGCTGCTGTTCGACATGGCCGGTGTCACCGGCGCGGACGACGCGGCCTACGCCGACGGCGGCTCCCCGGCCGGCGGACTGCCGGGCGGCTTCGTCCACGCTCTGATCGGCACCGTGATGATCACCTTGATCGCCACCGTGATCTCCGTGCCGATCGGCCTGCTGACCTCCATCTACCTGGTGGAGTACAGCCGGGACAACTGGTTCTCCCGCGCCATCATCTTCTTCGTGGACGTGATGACCGGCATCCCCTCGATCGTGGCGGGCCTCTTCTCCTTCGCGATGATGCAGGTCGTCATGGAGCGCATCCTCGGTCCGGGCCCGGCGGCCATGCAGGCTGTGAAGATGGGCTTCTCGGCAGCCATCGCGCTGTCCGTGCTGATGATCCCGGTGGTGGTCCGCTCCACCGAGGAGATGCTGCGCGTGGTCCCGAACGAGCTGCGCGAGGGCTCCTACGCGCTGGGCGTGCGCAAGTGGCGCACCATCTTCAAGGTGGTCCTGCCGACGGCGATCTCCGGCATCGCCTCCGGCGTCACCCTCGCGATCGCCCGTGTGGCCGGTGAGACCGCGCCTATCCTGGTGACCGCGGGCTACGCGATGAACATCAACTGGAACCCGTTCGACGAATGGATGACCGCCCTGCCGGTGTTCATCTACCGTCAGCTCGTGGCCCCGACGTCCCCGACCGCCACCGACCCGTCGCTCCAGCGCGCGTGGGCCGCGGCCCTGGTCCTCATCGTGATCGTCATGGGCCTGAACCTGATCGCACGCGTGATCGCCAAGGCGTTCGCCCCGAAGACGGGCCGCTGACCGGGATCGGCGCGGAGACCCATGCCTCCGCGCCGGCCCTACAGCCCCGCACAGACTCCCGCTCCACAGCGACTCCCCAGAAGGAAAACCGCACATGTCCAAGCGCATCCAGGCCATCGACGTCGACGTCTTCTACGGCAAGTTCAAGGCCGTCGAGGGCGTGAACATCGACATCGCCCCCCGCTCCGTCACCGCCTTCATCGGCCCGTCCGGCTGCGGCAAGACCACCTTCCTGCGCGCCATCAACCGCATGCACGAGGTGCTCCCGGGCGCCCACGTCGAGGGTTCCCTGTTGCTCGACGGCGAGGACATCTACGGCCAGGGCGTGGACCCGGTGGCCGTCCGTTCGCAGATCGGCATGGTGTTCCAGCGTCCGAACCCGTTCCCGACCATGTCGATCCGGGAGAACGTGCTGGCCGGATACAAGCTCAACGGCACTCGCCTGGGCCGTTCCGAGGCGGACTCGATCGTGGAGAAGTCCCTGCGCGGCGCGAACCTCTGGAACGAGGTCAAGGACCGCCTGGACAAGCCGGGCTCCGGCCTCTCCGGCGGCCAGCAGCAGCGCCTCTGCATCGCCCGCACCATCGCCGTGTCCCCGGATGTGATCCTCATGGACGAGCCCTGCTCGGCCCTGGACCCGATCTCCACCCTCGCCGTGGAGGACCTCATCAACGAGATGAAGGAGAAGTACACGGTCATCGTCGTGACCCACAACATGCAGCAGGCCGCCCGTGTGGCGGACAAGACCGCGTTCTTCAACATCGCGGGCGTCGGCAAGCCGGGCAAGCTCATCGAGTATGACGAGACCAACGTCATCTTCAACAACCCCTCGAACCAGCAGACCGAGGACTACGTCTCCGGCCGCTTCGGCTGATCGCCGCCGCCTCCCCTTCGGGAAGCACACCACGACGTCGGCTCCGTCGCCTTCTCGAGGCGACGGAGCCGTCGTCGTCTCCTCACTGTCCAAAGGACCCACCCTCCACGGTTTGAGGGGCAGACACGGGGTTGAGATCGCAGAACGTGGCCGTGTTGTATCCCCGAAACGGGAGGTCGGTCCCCAAAACGGCCGGCGGGTCCCCGAAACGGCAGGCCGGGACGCCGGCTCAGGCGAGGACGAGGACGCCGCCGGCGAGGATGAAGGACAGCACCAGGCAGACGGCCGGGGTGGCGAGCCACCACAGGAAGACGCGGGCCAGCTGGCCCCAGCGGACCGAGGCGAAGGTCTGGTCCTGGCCGGCGCCGACGATCGAGGCGACCGTCATGTGGGTGGAGGACATCGGCATGTGCAGCAGCAGCGTTCCGAAGAACAGCCAGGCGGCGGCGGTGCCGGCGGCCACGGAGGCGCGCAGCGGGTCCAGGGAGACGAGCCGCTCGGTGAGGGTCCAGGAGATGCGCCAGGCTCCGCCCAGGGTGCCGATCGCTGTGGCCAGGGCGAACGCGCCCGCGCAGGCCCAGAGCTGCGCCGGAGGCAGGGCCGCGAGCTCGCGCGCGCCGGCGCTGGCCAGGACCAGGGCCCAGAGGATGCCCATGCGCTGGCCGGTCTGCATGCCGTGGCCGAACGCGGAGGCGGACGTGGAGATCGCCAGGGCGAGCCGGGCGCGGTGCTGGACGCGGACGGTGGAGCCGGTGGTTCCGAGCCGCAGCAGGGGGCGGGTCAGCAGACGCGCGAAGGCCCAGGCGATGAGCGGGGAGATCAGCAGGCCCACGAGCAGCTCCCACTGGACGAAGGAGACGACCTGCTCGATCTGATCGCTGCCCACCGTCAGGTGCGCGGCGATCGTGGTGCCCCAGAGGGCGGAGATCAGGGAGTGCGTGGTGGATCCGGGGATGCGGCGCCACCACATGAGCAGGCCCCAGCCGATCGTCACGAGGATGGCGATGCCGGTGGTGGCCAGGCCCGGCCAGCCGTTGGTCTCCGGGTGCAGGAAGAACGCCGCGTAGAACGTCATCAGGGTGGTGCCGAAGAGGACGCCGAGCGCCTTCATGGCGGCGGTGAGCTGCAGGGAGATGCGCGGGGACAGGGAGCGGAAGCGGACCGCGAGGGCCACGGAGTTCGGGGCGTCGCGGAAGCCAGTGAGGACGCCGAGGCCGCAGATGGCCACAAAGCTCAGGGTGAGGCCGAGGAGCACGGTGGCGGCCTCAGGACTCGCGCACGAGGACGGCACCGAGGTGCGTGTTCACATCGCGCAGGGCCTCGATGGCGGACTGCAGCGCCCAGGCGACCTCGCGCCGGCGGTTGAATTCGCGTTGCAGCAGGTCCTCGCCGAAGGAGGCGAGCCACTGCACGAGCACCCGGTCCGTGCGGCGGGAGGCGCGGGTGAGCTGGATCCAGGTCTCCTCCAGGGCGTCCAGGTCCCGGAGCTGCTCGGTGGCGTCCGTGAGCAGCTCGGACTGGCGGCCGATGGTCTCCAGCATGTCCAGGGCCTCGGCCGGCAGGTCGTCCATGCGACCGTGGTGCACCAGGAAGCCGGCGGTCACCACACGCTGCACGGCGTGGTGGATTCCGGAGGCGAGCAGGTACAGGTCTTCGCGGGGCAGGGGGGTGACGTAGGCGCTGCGCAGCGCTGTGAGGAAGGCCATGAGGGAGGCGGAGGCGGAGGCGTCCAGGTTCGCGAGGTCGCGGTCCACGGCGTCTCGGGAGGACCCCTCGGAGACGGGGGACTGGGCCACAACGTGGACGGAGCGGCCGAGTGCGCCGGCGAGGTCCGCCATGTGGATCAGGGCCGGGGTGTCGCGGGTGGTCAGCCAGGTCCGGCGCTGCGCCATGGGGCCTCTCCTGACGGGTCTCGGGCCGGCGGCCCGGCGGCTGCCGGCGCCGTCTGCGGCCGGCGTGGGTGCGGTGGAAGGGGGGGCGCGGTGCCGGACCGGGAACGCCTCTCGGCGGATGGCCGCTCGCAGCGGCAGAATGTTGGAGCCCGGGGTTACCAGCAGCCCGGCACCGCTGTCTGTCAGTCTAGCGATCCGTCACGCCAGCCACGAGCCGAGTCCTCGAGCGCCTCCGCGGTGCCCAGCAGCCGCTCGGCACGGCGCGTGAGGCGTACGGCGTGTGCGGGGGCGGCGATCTCCAGGTCCTCCGCGTGGCGGGTCTGGCCGAGGGAGACCACACGGGCGTAGGCGGCGGCGCGTTCGAAGGCCACGTCGATCTCGGCACGGTAGGCACCGGTGAGGATCGTGGTGGTCAGGCGACGCAGTTCCTCCGGCCCCGGCGGCTCCACGGCCCCGGCGACCGCGCGGGCCACGTGGGCGTCATGGCCTGCCCGGTACCAGGCGGCCCAGGACTCGCCGTCCCGCGCGGTGGCCTCGTGCAGGGCGTAGAGGCGCCAGAGTGCCCCGGCCAGGGAGACGGCCGGCGCGTCCGCCCAGAGCTCCGCCACGGTGGCGATCCCCACCTCCTCGACCAGCCCGATGAGCCGCTCGACCACCTGCGGGTCGTCCTCCGTCTGCCCGCCCGTGACGAGGGCATGGGCCAGGCGGGAGGCGGCGGCGGAGACCTCGGCCGGGTCTTCTCCGCCGGCGAACCGGGCCAGCTCGTCCGGCGTGGACATCCGCGGACGATGGTGGCGGACCGGCCGGGACGCGGTCGAGCTGGCTCCCCGTCCGGAGGTGGCGCGGTGGACGGCCATGGGCGGACTCCTTCTCACGATCGTGGGCGGGAGCCCCACGGTACTCTCCCACGGCGGGCCGGTGCCCTGCGGTAGGCTCGAGAGGCCCGGTGCGAGCACCGGGCGACGGGCCTTTAGCTCAGTTGGCAGAGCATCGGACTTTTAATCCGCCGGTCGCGGGTTCGATCCCCGCAGGGCCCACCGAGCACCCGCGCCCACGCGGCGCGGAACGGCCCCTTGCCCGCGAAGTGAGGGGCCGTCGTCGTCCCTTGCCACGGTTGACGGCCGGACGCCCCCGCTTCACGACGACGGTCCCGCCGCCGTGACGTGTGCCGTCACCGGGGCCGTGTCCTCGCCTCGGGAGCGTCAGGGCCCGAACAGCCGGTCCACGTAGGCGTTGGTGAAGACGCGCTGCGGGTCCACGGCGTCGCGAACGGAGCACCAGTCCGCGTGATGCGGGTAGGCCTGCGCGGCCCAGGCGGCGTCGCGGGTGTTCATCTTGCCCCAGTGCGGGCGGCCGCCCAGGGAGACGAACAGGTCCTCGACCTCGCGGAAGTAGTCGGTCGGGTCCTCACGGTGGTAGCGGTGCACGGCGATGTACACGGAGTCCCGGCCGTGCGCGGTGGACAGCCAGACGTCGTCCGCGGCGGCGGTGCGGACCTCCACGGGGAAGGAGACTCCGCGGCCGTCCCGGAACATGCCGGCGCAGATCTCGCGGAGCCCGGCGAAGGCCTCCTCGAAGTGCTCCAGCGGCATCGCGTATTCCATCTCCGTGAACCGCACGGAGCGGTCCGCCACGAACACGTTGTAGGAGACGTCCGTGTAGGTGCGCTGGTCCAGGCCGCGGCAGGCGATCCCGTTCAGCACGGGCACGGTGCGCGGCACGGCGGCACCCAGCCGGCACATGAGCTCGTAGGCGCCGTTGGCGAGCAGCCCGTCCATGACCTTCGTGCGCAGCGGCGGCAGCGGGTCCAGCCCCGAGCCGAGGGGAAGGCGGGTGTTCAGCTTGGTCAGCCCCACGCCCGAGCCCGGGAACCAGTAGAACTCGTGGTGGTCGGCGGTGCGGGAGCGCTCCCGGAAGCGGGCCACGGTCTCGTCGATCGGTTCGGCGCGCTCCTCGGCGCGCAGCAGGAAGGACTCGCACACGGCGAGCTCCACCTCGGTGACCACCCCGAGTGCTCCCAGGCTCACCCGGGCGGCCTCGAACAGTTCGGGCTCGTGGGCCGCGTCCACGCGGCGCAGGCGACCGTCCGCGGTGAGGATCTCCAGGCCCGTGACCATGCCCGAGTAGCCGGTGTGCCCGAGGCCGGTGCCGTGGGTGGAGGTGCTGATCGCTCCGCCGAGGGTCTGCCGGTCGATGTCACCCATGTTCGCCAGGGCGAGCCCGTGGGCGCCGAGCAGCGGGCCGAGCGCGGACAGGCGCGTGCCGGCGCGCACCCGCACCCGGCCTGCCTGGCGGTCGATCCCCGTGAGGCCGGTCAGCGCGCCGAGGTCCAGCTGCACGTCGTCCGTGGCGGCGACGGGGGAGAAGGAGTGTCCGGCGCCGATGGGCTTCACCCGCCCGCCGCGCGCAGCCGCCTGCTCCACCGCCGAGGCGAGCTCCTCGACTCCGGCGGGACGGACGACAGCCGACGGCGTCCACGACTGGGACCGGCACCAGTTGTAGGCGGTGGGGCGGGTCGGCGTCCCTGCTGACGATGCGCTCACAGGAAGACCTTCCCCTCGCCGCGGTAGGTGGGCCAGACGTCCACGATCTCGTCCTCCACGCGGCAGTAGACGGCCACGGCGGACAGGTGCTCGGCAGGCTCGCCGGCCTTCGCGTGGCGGAAGAACACCGGGTCGCCGAGCTTCATCCCGCGGGCGGCCGTGCCGCGCAGCGGGGTCTGCACCTCGCCGGCGCCCTCCTGCCCGGAGAGGGACAGGCCCTCCGGCCAGGCCACGGTGGGGGAGCGGTCCGGCCCCGGCACGCCGGAAGCGATCCAGCCGCCGCCGGTGACGGTGACGGTGGTCGGGTCGGTGCGCCGCGCCACCGGGCAGATGAAGAAGCTCGCGGGGCGGACGGTGAAGTGCGCGAAGGCGTCGAAGCTGGCCGGCCCCAGCAGGCCGGAGCCGGCGCCGACCTCGGTGACCGCCCCTTCGGCGACCGTGGACTCGATCGAGCCGGTGCCGCCGCCGTTGACGAACTCCAGCTGCACGCCGTGGCGGGCGGTGACCTCGCGGATCGCCTGCACCATCTCCACCCGGCGGCAGGCCAGGTCCCGGATGGAGGCGGCCTTGATGCCTCGGATCGCCAGGGAGCGGGGTCCGCCGCCCTCCGGCAGGCCGGCCACCTGGCCCTCATAGGCGAGCACGCCCACCAGGGAGCAGCCGGGGGCGCCGAGGATCTTCTCCGCCATCACGCGCGCCTGCTTCGGGGTCTTCACGGGTGAGCGGAGGGCGCCGACGCGGAGCCAGGGGACGGCGGTCGGCTGCCAGGCGGCGTCCAGGTCCAGGCAGAGGCGCAGCGGCGGCATCTCGCCGGTGGACTGGGAGGGGTGCAGGCCGGCCTCGCGCTGGACCTGCTCGATCAGCTCGAGGTGCTCGGGCGAGTCCACCGTCACGGTGATCGCGGCGCGGGCCTCGGCGGAGCGGACCCAGGCGTGCAGGGCCGGACGGTCCACGGTGGGGTAGGCGACCAGCAGGTCCGTGTGGCCGCACTCCTGCAGCCACAGGGCCTCGGCCAGGGTGAAGGCCATGATGCCGGAGAAGCCGTCCTCGCCGAGGGCGGCCTCGATGGCCCTGCGGATGCGCAGGGACTTGGAGGCCACGCGGATCGGCGTGCCCGCGGCGCGGCGGACCATGTCCGCGGCGTTGGCGAGGAAGGCCGTGATGTCCAGCAGGGCGACGGGCGCAGGGGGCAGCTCGTTCTGCATGCGCCGGAGCGCGGCCGTGTACTTCTCGAACGGCGGCCGCGGCGCCACGACGGCGGAGGCCTGGGCAGACGTGTGCTTTGTCACGGCTACGATTGCACCATGTCCGGGACCGCCCTGCCAGCTTCAGAACGCCTCGAATCCGGAGTCCACGCGCTCTGGTCCCGCCCCGCCGCGGAGCGGGACGGCACTGACCTGGTCCTCGTCTTCCACGGGTACGGCTCGAACGAGCGGCGCGCGGGTGCACGCCTCTTCCCGATGCTCCCCGAACGCTGCACCGGGCTCGCCCTCCGCGGCGGGCTCGAGATCGACGCCGGAGCCACGGAGGGGCTGCCGGACGACCCGGGCGCCTGGGGCTGGTTCCTGCTGGACCTGAGTCTGAAGGGCGAGTTCTCCCAGGTCCTCGCCGCCGTGCACCGCGTCTACGACGTCCTCGCGGACGAGGCCGTGACCCGCCACCGCTTCCGGTCCGTCTCCGTGCTCGGCTTCTCCCAGGGCATGGCCATGGCGACGACGGCCATCCGGGTCCGCCCCGAGGCCTTCGCCTGCGGCGTGGGGCTGGCCGGATTCGTCCTCCAGGACGCCCTCCTGTCGACCCTCGACTCGCCCCCGGAGGGCCCCGGGCCGCGCCCCTTCTTCTGGGGCCGGGACCCGGCCGACCCCGTCATCCACGACGGTGCGATCGCCTACACGGACCACTGGGTGCACGAGCACACCCGGCTCACCGCCCGCACCTACCCGGGCATCCTGCACTCGGTCAGCCCGGAGATGGGCCGGGACGTGAAGATCTTCCTGGAGCACGTGCTCGCCTCCTGAGGCGTGCAGGTCCGGCCGGTGCGAGCCGGGAGCCCCCCGCGGTGCAGGCGCATGCCCCGTGGCGGGCCCTGCCCTCCGGTCCGTCACGCCCTCAGCGCACAAGGCCCCTCAGCCCTGCTCCCGCAGCGGCCCCGGGCACTACTGTGGCGCCCATGGCAAAGAACTCCATGCTCGGACGCCTCGCCGGTGGGAAGGCGATGAACGTCGCGATGAACAGTGCATTCGACAAGGACGGCAACCCGACCGACGGGTTCCAGCGGACCGTGCAGCGTGCTATCAAGGTCCAGCGCCCGCTCGTGCTGGCCAACATCCGCCGCCTGCACCGCAAGCACCCGGACGAGACCCCGGCGCAGATCGCGGACCGCCTGACGGACCAGTACCTGCTGGCCGTCACCGGCGCCGGCGCCGCCGTGGGCGGCACCGCGATCATCCCGGGCATCGGCACGGTGGCCGCGCTCGGCCTGTCCGCCGCCGCGGTGGTGGGCTTCATGGAGACCACCGCCCTGTACGCCCAGTCCATCGCGGAGCTGCACGGCATCACCATGGACGATCCGCAGCGTGCCGAGGCCCTTGTCATGGCCGTGATGCTCGGCGACGACGGCAGGAAGATGCTGCGCGACTTCGCCTCCGGCCAGCGCACCGGCGCCCCCCTCCCCGGCGGTGCGGCGAACGCCGCGGGCCTGTCCGCGATCATGGGCATCGGCGGCCAGGGCGGCATGTCCGAGCTCCTCGTCCAGCAGATGAAGAAGAAGTTCATGCGGAAGATCCTCGTCCGCCAGGGCGCCGGCTTCCTCGGCCGTGCGGTCCCGTTCGGCGTCGGTGCCGTGATCGGCGGCGTCGGCAACCGGGCGATGGGCAAGACCGTGGTGAAGTCCGCGCAGACCCTGTTCGGCCCGGTCCCGGCCACCCTCCCCGGCGAGGTCGTGGACCCGACCACCGACCCGGAGCAGGACGAAAAGGAGCTCAATGCCCTCGAGGAGAAGGCGCAGAAGGAGCTCGCCGGCCAGGTGGACCTGGAGGGCAACCAGGTGGCCTCCCCGGTGGACGGCAAGCCCGCCGAGGAGGAGGGCGAGGGCTTTGTCGCCGGCCTCAAGGGCCGCTTCGGCCGCAGGAAGGACAAGAAGGCCTGACGGCCGGTTCCCCGGCACCACCGCCCGGGCAGGCGCCTGCGGAAGGGGACGACGACGGACACCCGCCGTGGCCGTGCGTCGTGCCCCTCCCTCGTGCCGGGGGCTAGAGCAGGACCGTGGCCAGGGTGTGGATCACCAGGCCGGCCAGCGCGCCCACCACGGAGCCGTTGATGCGGATGAACTGCAGGTCCTTGCCCACGAAGAGCTCGAGGGTGCGGGCGGTCTGCTCGCCGTCCCACCGCTGCACGGTCTCCTCGATCACGCCGGTCAGCTCCGGGCCGTACTCGGTCAGTGCCGAAGCGGCGGCCTGACGGGCCAGGGAGTCCACGCGCTCCCGGACCTCCGGGTCCTCCTCGAGGCGGCCGCCGAGGTCCCGCAGCCCGTTCACGAGGGCGCGGTGCAGGTCCGAGGACGTGTCCTCCAGGGCCCGCAGCAGGGACTCGGACAGGCCGTTCCAGGCGCGGCGCAGCCAGTCCCGCAGGTGCTCGTCCGCGAAGAGGTTCCGCTTGAGGCGCTCCACGGACGCGCGGGTCGCCCGGTCCGTGCGCATGCGCTCGGCCACCTGGGCGAGCCACTGGTCCACGGAGCGGCGCGCCTCATGGCGCCGGTCCCGGCGGACGCCGGCGAGGTACTTGAGCAGCTCGGCGTGCAGGCGCTCGGCCAGCAGCCGGTCCACCAGGTCCGGGCTCCACTCCGGGGACCTCTTCTTCACGGTCTCCAGGATGACCTCGGGGTGGGAGGCGATCCAGTCTCCGGTGTTCTCCACGATCAGGTCCACGAGCGTGTCGTGGTGTCGTCCGGCCAGCACGTCCTCCAGCACGCCGGCGAGCGTGGGGGACCAGTCCGGCTCCACCATGTGCCGCTGCACGAGCTGGCCGAGCAGGTCCTGGATGACCTCGTCGTCCGCGGCGGCCACGGTCCGGCGGGCGACGGCGGAGACCTGGACGGCCACGCGGGCGGCGTTCTCCTCCGTGCGCAGCCAGCGCCCCAGCGGGGCGGACACCTGCAGGGACTGCACCTTCTCCCGGGCCACGTCCGAGTCCAGGAAGTTCTCCTGGACGAAGTCCTTCAGCGCCGCGCCCAGCTGGTCCTTCTTCCGCGGGATCAGGGCGGTGTGGGGCACGGGCACGCCCATCGGGTGGCGAAACAGGGCGGTCACCGCGAACCAGTCCGCGAGCGCGCCCACCATGCCGCCCTCGGCCGCGGCGCGCACGAAGGACAGCCACGGGTACTGCTCCTGCAGCACGAACGCGACCACGAACACGACCGCCAGGACGACCAGCAGGCCGGTGGCCACCGCCTTCATGCGGCGCAGGTCGCGGGCGCGGCCGTCCACGGCCGGGTCCATCCCAGCCATGCCGAGGGCCGGGGTGCCGGAGGCGGGGGAGGTGCTCACGATGGGCTCCTGGGGGCGAGGCGGACCGGCCCGCCGCCGACGGCGGCGAGACGGGACGGGAGGGTGCGGGCCGTCGTCGGGGAAGGAGGTGCTCCGATCCGGCGGCGACCTGGGATGACGACCATTGAACCAGCCCTGCCGGACGCCGTGGGCCCGAGTGTCCGCCGTCCCGTGGCCGGGGGCATGGCCTGCGTTCACCGCCCGTTCGTCCCGGGCTCGTAGCGTGCACGGCATGACACCGCTGGTGATCGCCCATCGGGGCGCGTCCGCCGACTACGCCGAACACACCCGCGCCGCCTACCTGCACGCCCTCGCCGTGGGCGCGGACGGCCTCGAGTGCGACGTCCGCCTGACCCGGGACCGCGAGCTCGTCTGCTGGCACGACCCCACGGTGGACCGGTGTTCGGACGGCAGCGGGCCGATCGCCGAGCACACCCTCGCCCAGCTGCGCCGTCTGGACGTGCACTCCTGGCATCCGGCGTCCCTGCCCGCCGCCTACGGTCGGGCACGGGACCAGCTGCTGCGCTTCGCCGATCTGCTCGAGATCGCCGCAGCCGCCGGACGGCCCCTGCGCCTGGCCGTCGAGCTCAAGCACCCCTCCCCGTTCGGGCACGAGCTCGAGGAGCGCGTGCTCGCCGAGCTCGTGGCCCACGGCTGGGACCCGGAGACCGGCATGCTCGGCGCTGTGCAGGTGTCCTTCATGTCCTTCGACCCCGGCTCCCTGCGGCACCTGGCGCCGATGGCCGGGCCGGACGCCCTCTGCGCCCTCGTGGACGTGGACCCGGAGCCGGCGGCCTCCCGCCTGGCCCGCGGCCCCGTCACCCGGGTGGCCGTGCGCGCCGCGATGCAGCAGGCGCTCGCCGGCTGCGAGGCCCTCGTGTGGGGCGGCGGCACCCAGCTGGCCGGCCCCTCCGTGGCGTATGTGCGCCGTCACCTCGCGGACGTGAAGGCCTGGACGGCCGCCGGGCGTCGGCTGCGCGTGTGGACCCCGGACCTGCCGGAGGACGTCGCGTTCCTCGTCTCCCACGGGGTGCACGAGCTCACCACCAACCGTCCGGGAGCGGTCCGGCAGCAGCTCGCCGCCGGGGCCGACGGGGCGGCGGCGTCCGTGGGGGTCCGGCAGGGGCGTCAGAGCAGCCCTGTCCACAGGGAACACGCCGCGGGCCTTCATCCTTTGCGTGGAGTGTGAGTATGATCACGGGCAGCCCCGGGACGTGATCAGCGTCACTCGGGGGCCACTCGCGCCGACATGGAGGCACCATGCACGCACGTACCCCCAAGCGCCGTTTCCTGGCCGCCGCGGCCGTCACCGCGTCCGCAGCCCTCGTCCTGGCCGGCTGCGCCGAGTCCCAGCGCGGGGACAACACCGGCGGAGGAACCGACGGGGACGTGGACAGCACGTTCATCTTCGCCGCGTCCTCGGACCCCAAGACCCTGGACCCGGCCTTCGCCTCGGACGGCGAGTCCTTCCGCGTGTCCCGCCAGATCTTCGAAGGCCTCGTGGGCGTGAAGGAGGGCACCGCGGACCCGGCGCCCCTGCTCGCCGAGTCCTGGGAGTCCTCCGAGGACGGCCTGACCTACGAGTTCACCCTGAAGAAGGACGTCACGTTCCACGACGGCACGGAGTTCAACGCCGAGGCGGTCTGCGCGAACTTCGACCGCTGGTACGAGTTCGAGGGCATCGCCCAGTCCGAATCCCTGGCGTACTACTACGGCAAGCTCTACCGCGGCTTCAAGGACAAGCCGGAGGACGCCGTGTACGAGTCCTGCGAGGCCACCGAGGACCACAAGGCCACCGTGAAGCTGAAGCAGCCGTTCGCGGGATTCATCTCCTCGCTGTCCCTGCCGGCGTTCGCCATGCAGTCCCCGACCGCCATGGAGAAGTACGGCGCGGACGAGATCAGCGGCTCCGCCGAGGCCCCGACCCTCTCCGAGTACGCCCGCGAGCACCCGGTGGGCACCGGCCCGTTCAAGTTCGACACGTGGAACGTGGGCGAGAACATCGAGCTCTCCGCCTACGAGGACTACTGGGGCGAGCAGGGCCAGGTCCAGAAGATCAACTTCCGCGTCATCGACGACCCGGTGGCCCGCCGCCAGGCGCTCGAGTCCGGCGGCATCGACGGCTACGACCTCGTGGCCCCGGCTGACGTGCAGTCGCTCAAGGACGCCGGCTTCAACGTGATGAACCGCGATCCGTTCACCATCCTCTACCTCGGCCTGAACCAGGCGAACGAGGAGCTGAAGGATGTGAAGGTCCGCCAGGCGATCGCCTACGCGATCGACAAGGAGGCCCTGGTGAAGCAGACCCTGCCGGAGGGAACCAAGACCGCGATCAACTTCATCCCGGACTCCGTGAACGGCTACACCGAGGATGTGGAGAAGTACGAGTACGACCCGGAGAAGGCGAAGCAGCTGCTGAAGGAGGCCGGCTACGAGGACGGCTTCACCCTCGACTTCAACTACCCGACCGGCGTCTCCCGCCCGTACATGCCGACTCCGGAGCAGGTCTTCTCCAACCTCTCCGGTCAGCTCGAGGAGGTGGGCATCAAGACCGAGGCCAAGCCGCAGAAGTGGTCCCCGGACTACCTGGACCAGATCCAGGCCACGGACGACCACGGCATCCACCTGCTCGGCTGGACCGGCGACTACAACGACACGGACAACTTCGTGGGCGTGTTCTTCGGCGGCCAGAAGCCGGAGTTCGGCTTCGACAACCCGGAGCTGTTCAAGGCGCTCTCCGAGGCCCGCCAGATCCCGGACCTGGACGAGCAGACCCCGAAGTACGAGGAGATCAACACGATGATCTCCGAGTACGTCCCGTCCATCCCGCTGGCCCACCCGGCCCCGTCGCTCGCCTTCTCCGAGCGCGTGACCAGCTACCCGGCCAGCCCGGTGAACGACGAGGTCTACAACCAGATCGAGCTCTCCGAGTGACCTGACCCCTTTGTCCCGTGCATGCGCCGGGCGCCTGATGCGCCCGGCGCATGTCCGGGTTTGGGGGAGGTCACCCCGTCCGAGGGGAGGAACGACGACGGCCCGTCCCGTCCGCCTCCCTCCGCACCTTCCGTGAGGAACCGGAATGCTGAGAATGATCGGCAAGCGCCTGCTGCTGTTGATCCCCACCCTCTTCGGCCTGTCCCTGCTGCTGTTCTGGTGGGTCCGCGCCCTGCCGGGCGGTCCCGCGACCGCGCTGCTGGGCGACAAGGCCACCCCGGAGGCCGTCGCCCGGGTGAACGCCGCCTACGGCTTCGACAAGCCGATCCTGGAGCAGTACGTCACGTACATGGGCAAGATGCTCCAGGGCGACTTCGGCAACTCGATCCTGACCAGCCGGCCCGTGATGGACGAGTTCATCGCTCGCTTCCCGGCCACCCTCGAGCTGTCGATCTTCGCAATCGTCTTCGCCGTGGCCCTGGGCATCCCGCTCGGCTACTGGGCCGCGAAGCACGTGGGGAAGTGGCAGGACCAGTTCGCCGTGGTGCTCTCCCTGCTCGGCGTGGTGGTCCCGGTCTTCTTCCTGGCGTTCCTGCTCAAGTGGGTCTTCGCCGTGGAGCTGGGCTGGCTGCCCACTGACGGGCGCCAGGACGCCCGCATCGACGCGACCCACTACACGAACTTCTACGTGTTCGACGGCCTGATCACGGGCGAGTACGACGCGGCGTGGAACGCGTTCACCCACCTGATCCTGCCGGGCATCGCGCTCGGCACCATCCCGCTCGCGATCATCGCCCGCATCACCCGCGCCTCCGTGCTCGAGGTGCAGAACACGGACTACGTGCGCACCGCGAAGGCCAAGGGCCTGGCCCCGCGCCTGATCCGCGACCGCTTCGTGCTGCGCAACGCGATGCTCCCGGTGGTCACCACGCTCGGCCTGCAGCTGGGCCTGCTGATCTCCGGCGCCGTGCTCACCGAGACGGTGTTCGCGTTCAACGGCATCGGATCGTTCCTCTGGGACGCGATCTTCAACCTGGACTTCCCGGTGCTGCAGGGCTTCATCATCCTGGTCGCCCTGATCTACTCGCTCATCAACCTGGTCGTGGACGTCTCGTACGGCCTGATCGACCCGAGGGTGCGTGTCTCATGAGTGTCAACCTCCCCCCGAACCCGTCCGGCACGCCCGGCGCCGACCTGACCCCCGGCGGCGACTCCGCCGCGGACCAGGGCGTCGCCGCCGGCCAGACGCAGAAGACCTCCGAGCCTGGGATGGACGCCCGCGGCACGAGCCTCTGGAAGGACGCTTTCATCCGGCTGCGCCGGAACCCGGCGGCCATCGCGGGGTTCGTGATCGTGGTGCTCTTCCTGCTGGTCTCGGTGCTCGCCCCGCTGATCGCTCCGCACCCGGGCACCGCAGTGCCGGGCGCCGGCGAGATCACCCCGGGGAGCATCCCGGGACCCGGTGAGATCGACGGCTACCCGCTGGGCCTCGACCGCTTCGGCGGTGACGTCCTGTCCAAGCTGATCTGGGGCGCCCAGGCGTCCCTGATCATCGGCGTCGTCTCCACCGCCCTCGGCCTGATCGGAGGCATGGCCCTGGGCCTGCTCGCCGGCGCCTTCGGCGGCTGGGTGGACTCCGTGGTCATGCGCATCGTGGACATCCTGCTGTCCGTGCCGAACCTGCTGCTCGCGGTGTCGATCGCGGCGGTGCTCGGCCAGAGCCCGAACGCGGTGATGATCGCGATCGGTGTGTCCCAGGTGCCGATCTTCGCCCGCCTGCTGCGCTCCTCGATGCTGTCCCAGAAGGGCCAGGACTACGTGCTGGCCGCCCAGACCCTGGGCCTGTCCCGCCGCACCATCACCATGTCCCACGTGCTGCCGAACTCGGTCGGCCCGGTGATCGTGCAGGCCACCCTGACCCTGGCCACCGCGGTGATCGACGCCGCCGCCCTGTCCTTCCTGGGCCTCGGCGGCGGTCGTCCGGAGACCGCCGAGTGGGGCCGCATGCTGACCTACGCGCAGGCCGAGCTGGGCATCGCCCCGTGGCTCGCGTTCCTGCCGGGCCTCTGCATCGCACTGACCGCCCTGGGCTTCACACTGCTGGGAGAGTCCCTGCGCGAGGCCCTCGACCCCAAGTCCCGCACGAGGTGATCGGACGATGAGAGCACACCGTGCAGACGACGCCGCCCGCGAAGCGGCCGCAGCCCAGCACGCCCGGGCCCAGGACGCGCCGGTGGCGGACGCCCCGGCCGGCGCCCCGCTGCTGCAGATCAAGGACCTGAACATCGAGTTCTCCACCATGCACGGCTCCGTGCATGCGGTGGAGGACGCGAACCTCACCCTGCCCGCCGGCGGCACGCTGGCGATCGTGGGCGAGTCCGGCTCGGGCAAGTCCACCACCGCGATGGCCGCCATCGGCCTGCTGGCCGGCAACGGCAAGGTGTCCTCGGGCTCGATCATGTTCGACGGCCAGGAGCTGGTCGGCATGCCGGAGTCCACGATGCGCCGCATCCGCGGCGGGCAGATCGGCCTGGTCCCGCAGGACCCCATGTCCAACCTGAACCCGGTGACCCGGGTGGGCCAGCAGATCGCCGAGACCCTGCTGACCCACAAGGCGGCCACGAAGCAGAACGTGAAGGCCAAGGTCCTCGAGGTCATGGAGCGGGCCGGCATCCCGGACCCGGCCAAGCGGGCGAAGCAGTACCCGCACGAGCTCTCCGGAGGCCTGCGCCAGCGCGTGCTGATCGCCATCGGCCTGGCCTGCCGTCCGAAGCTGTTGATCGCGGACGAGCCGACCTCCGCGCTGGACGTGACCGTGCAGCAGGTGATCCTGGACCAGATCGACGAGATGACCAAGGAGCTCGGCTCCTCGGTCCTGCTCATTACCCACGACCTGGGGCTGGCCGCCGAGCGCGCGCAGCACCTGGTGGTGATGCACCGCGGCAAGGTGGTGGAGCACGGGCATGCCAAGCAGATCCTGGAGTCCCCGCAGCACCCGTACACGCAGTCCCTGGTGAAGGCGGCCCCGTCCGTGGCCGCGGCCCGCCTGCTGCCGGAGTCCTTCGACCCGGCCCCGGAGGACCTCGCCCCGGACGACACCGCGGCGATCTCCACCGTGGCGTTCCAGAAGCGGGACCTGACCCCGCTGGTGGAGATCGACGGGCTCACGAAGGTCTACCCGATCCGCGGCCAGGACGACTTCTACGCCGCCAAGGACGTGTCCCTGAAGATCCCGCGCGGCAAGACGGTGTCCATCGTGGGCGAGTCCGGCTCCGGCAAGACCACCACGGCCCGCATGCTGCTCAAGCTCATCGAGCCGACCTCCGGCACCATCACCTTCGACGGCAAGGACGTGCTGGGGCTGAAGGGCCGCGAGCTGAAGGACTTCCGTCAGCGCGTGCAGGCGGTGTTCCAGGACCCGTTCTCCTCTCTGAACCCCATGTTCACCGTGGGGCGGATCATCGAGGAGCCGCTGCAGGCCTACAGGAGGGGAAACGCGAAGCAGCGCCGTCAGCGGGTGCTGGAGCTGATGGACCAGGTCGCCCTGCCGCAGCACTTCTACCGCCGCTATCCCACCGAGCTCTCCGGCGGTCAGCGCCAGCGCGTGTCCATCGCCCGCGCCCTGGCGCTGAACCCGGAGCTGATCGTGTGCGACGAGCCGGTTTCCGCCCTCGACGTGCTCGTCCAGGCCCAGATCCTGGACCTGCTCAAGGACCTGCAGGACGAGCTGGGGCTGAGCTACCTGTTCATCTCCCACGACCTCGCGGTGGTCCGCCTCATCTCGGACTACGTGTGCGTGATGAAGGACGGCGAGCTGGTGGAGGCGGCCTCCTCGGAGGAGGTCTTCACCAACCCGCGGCACCCGTACACGCGTCGTCTGCTCGCCTCGATCCCGGGCAACGAGCTGGGGATCTCGGTGGAGGCGGACGGCACCCACGTCTGACCCACCCGCTTTCGTTCGGGAAACCGTCGCGTTCCGCGCCACTTTCGTTCAAGAAACCGTCGCGTTCCGGGGCGCCTCCGGAGTGGAGCGATCAGCCAGTCAGCTGAGCAGCGCCCATCCGGTCACTGCGGACACCCACACCAGGAAGGAGACCAGCAGGCCCCCGCCCATGATCAACAGGACCCGTCCGCGCAGGTCTCCACCGCTCACCGTGCGTGCGTCACCCGCTTGGACCGCCGTGACAACCATGGCGATCACCAGGATCACGAGTCCCAGGCAGGCGCCGCCGACGGCCAGCAACGGGCCGAAGCTGCCGGCATCCAGGGAGTCCGCAACTGTGCGATGACCCGAGCCCTGCTGCGTGAGGACGATTCCGACTGCGGAGACGAGTGCCAAGACGACGGCGAGCCCCGCCAGAAGCCAGGACCGCCTGGTCAACGGTCGGTGCGTCTGGGTGGCCCGGAGTGTGTTGGATTTCATCGTTCTCTCCTTCTGCGTTGGGCGTGTATGTTCCGGCGAGGTTCTTCTCCGACCCTTCGGCTCCTTAGACGGAAGTGAGAGAGGCCGCCTGCGGTACCGGCTCCTCCCACAGGGCACGGTAGGCCGTGCAGCGGGTCCAGAGCTCCTCGTGGGTTCCACGGTCGGCGATCCTTCCCCTGTCCATGACGAGGATCTGGTCTGCGTCGCGAACCGTGGTCAGGCGATGAGCGATCACCACGGCGGTCGTGCCCGTGGGGCGCTGGCGGACAAGGTCCACCACGTTGCGCTCGGCGACGCCGTCCAGCTGAGAGGTCGGTTCGTCCATCAGGAGCAGGTCCGCTCCGCGGGTGAGGGCGGACATGATGGCGAGCCGCTGGCGTTCCCCACCCGAGTGCCGCGGACTCGAGGAATCGCCCTCACCGCGGCGGATGTCTTCGACCAGTGAGGCCAGCCCCGGTACCGCGGCGATGGACTCCGGTCCGGCTCCCAGCAAGAGGGTCTGCTCCTGTTCGACGATCCCGAGCCGGGCCCGATAGTCCATCAGGTCGATGTCCTCGACGGGCTGCCCGTCCAACAGCACGCGGCCCTCAGACGGCGTGATCCGCCGTGTCAGGAGTTCGAGGAGTGTGGTCTTGCCGGCTCCCGACCGGCCCACGACGGCAGTGAACCCGCCGCTCGGGAAGTCTGCGCTGACATGATCCAGGCGCGGAGTGCGGGGGTCACGGCCCGGCACTGAGACTCGGTCGAGCGAGAGCTGGCCGCGCAACGGGACAGCGTCGATGTGATGCCAGCGATCGGATGACAGCGGAGGCAGCCGTCGGTCGACCCTCAGCGCGTGACGGCGCTCGGCGATTCGGCCCGCAGCCGCGCGTCCCTCCTGCCAGGCGAGCACGCCGTTGGACACGGTGGCGGCGGGCCCTGCGAGGAGGCCGAAGTAGAGCACGAAGGTCACGAGGTTCTCGAGCGGCAGGACGCCGGCGGCCACGCGCAGCCCGCCGACGCCGAGGAGCAGAAGGAGGGCGATCGACACGGCGAGTTCGTTCAGAGGGGCCATCAGACCGCGTACTCGGCCGATGCCGCGGCCGTGCCGGCCGGCGTCGACGAAGTGGCCGAGTGCGGCGAGCGCGCGTTCGCCCTGGAGGTTCCGGTGGGTCAGGGCGCGGTGCTCACGGATGAGGGCGTCCACGTCCGCCGTCGCATTCGAGATCGCTTCCTGCCGGTCGCGGGTGAGCCGGTTCACTCGGTGACCGCTGGCCATGGCGATGGTGCCCAGCACGGCGACGGCACCGAGGGCCATCAGGAATCCGAGCGGATCGAACACGACCATGGCCGCGAGGGCGACGCCCGACAGCAACAGCTGGGCTGGGATGTCGAGTGCGCCGGCGGACACCGTGTTCTTGACGGCCTCGACATCACTGGTCACACACGTGAGATGGTCCGAGCCGCGGGACCGCTCCATGCTGTCGGCATCGGCGCGGGCGACGTCCTCCACGATGCCGCGCCGATGTTCGAGCGCGATGTCCTCGGCGAGCGATGCCTGCACGACCGCCTTCACGGCGATCGCGGTGACAAGACCCAGTAGCACGACCGCCAGTGCCCACACTGCTGGGAGCGGCAGGCTGTCCAGGTCACTGGTCTGCGCCATCACCCTGTGGACGACGAGGGGTTGGACGAGGCTGAGGCCTGAGACGAGGCAGGACAGCAGGACCACCGAGGCCGCCTTGCGTGTGTGGCCAGCGGTCAGCCATGCGGTCGAATGCACGGGTTCACCTCTTCCTGTGGTTCGCGGCTCTGCTGCGGTCGGCTCCGTGGCCTCGGCCGTGCGGCAGGGGAGGGCGTCGGGGGCAGAGCCTGCAGGGGCTCTGCCCCCGACGCGCGCTCCTGTTCCATGGTCGTGATCCGTTCAGGTCAGCAGACCGCCACGGAGATGGTGGAGATCACCTTGCAGTTGACGGACAGCGACGAGCCGGCTCGCAGCTCGATGTCGTCCTGGGAATCCATGGACTGGAGGGAGAGGACCTGGTTCTTCATGATGGGGTTCCTTTCTGTGTTCGGTTCCTCCGGTCGGTGACGGGCGTCACCGACCGTCTCCGCGTTCCTTCGCCGCCGGGTAGGAGGCGGTGGGCAGCGGCATCCAGGCGGGAGCCTGGACATCTGTGCGGCCGACCAGCGCGCAGATCAGACCTGCGCTGCCGGTGCCGAGATCATGGGACAGGCGGTATCCGAAGTCACCTGTCAGATAGACGGCGTCTGTGCCGTCGTCCACGAGGAAGTTGCCGAGCAGGCGACCAAGACGCTCCAGGATGTCGGTGCGTTCGGCATCGAGCAGACGGACTGCGGAGATCAGGCCTGCGGTCCCCCGCAGCAACCCGGCGTTGTAGAAGCTGCGGGAGTCGGCGGAGCGGAGGGCCCCCTCCGTCATCCCGTCGAGAGGTGGGACGACGGCGCCGGACCGCTCGGCAGCCCGGAGGGCGACGAGTGTGCCCGCACCACCGCCGGCGAGGTAGGGGATGAGCCGGCGTCCGTCCACGATCGTGAAGGCCCCGTCGTCTTCCCCATAGGCGCCGGAGCGGATATCCGAGGCCAGCATCGTGGACATGGGCTCTTCGAACTCGTGGACACGATCCGGCATCTGATCGCACAGGACGGCCAGAGCCAGACCGCAGCCGGTCCATCCCTCGAACAGTCCGATGGTGATGGCATCCGGATCGGAGGCCAACGGAGCCTGGTCCGGGTCGTATCTGCGCACGAGATCACGCGCCACGGCCACTGCCGCCGTCTGGAAGCGCTCGTCCCCCGTGAGGCGGTGGAACGCCAGCAACTGCAGCAGGATGCCCGCGTGTCCAGCGTCCACGGTCAGTCGTTCGTGCGTGCGGTCATGAGATCGGGACAGGTGTGCCACATGATCGAGGACCTCATCCATCACGGCGGCGGCTTCGTTCTGCATGCCTGCTTCCCAGAGGACACCGCCGAGGCCGGCGCCGCCCGTGAACAGGCCATAGTCCTCAGTCCGGTCCTTGGTGGCGTCCAGCCAGCGAGCCGCGGCATCGCGCAACCAGGCCCGGGCCGGGTCCGGAAGCCCGCCGGAGCGCAACAGGGCAAGACAGGCCCCCGCGCCGCCGTTACGGACGTTGATCGTGCCGAATCGCTCTGTGTACTGTCTGATGTCCCCGGGGACCAACTGCGGCGAGCCAGGATCCATGTCCTTGAGAATCCCGGCGCGCAGGGCCGCGACGAGTCGGTCCGGTCGCCGTACCAGATCCACGCCAGACGCGGCCCTCCATCGGGTCGATGTGGTGCGGACACGCTCCGGCACTGCCGTCCAGAGCCTTTGCACCAGGTCTGCCGCGGTGTCGCCGTGAAGCTGCCGGATGGTGTCCACGTGCACATCCCAGAGGTCGGGGGCAAGGTCCTCGGCGGGGCCGATCGGAAGGAACGCCTGCCGTGCGATCTTGGCGAGGCCGTACAGGTCAGCCTCCCGCATGCTCACCTGACCGTAGGGCGTGTAACCGAGGGTCATCAGGCCCGCCTCGCGGGGCGCATCGACCTCGCCGGCGCATTCGAGGTCAATGCAGCGGACCTGCAGATCGTCGTCGACCATGACGTTCAGCGGTTGGAGGTCGCCCAGCGCGATTCCATGCTCATGGATGCCAAGCACACAGCGCTCGAGTCTGCGCACCACGGTGATCGCCTGCCGGACGTACTCCCGCCCGTCGCCGTCATAGGCGAAGGGGAAGTAGGCCGCGATCCAGCTGTTCAGCGTGACGCCGTGGACATACTCCTGCGCCATGAACCTGTGTTCCCAGGCATCGAACACCTCGACGAGTTCGGGGACGAAGCCGGTGCCCCGGAGCCGGGTCATCATCTGCGCCTCGTGATCGATGCGCTCCACCGCGTCGCGGCCGCGCGCATCGATGCCGGCACCGGGCCTGCCCTCCTTGAGCACGACTGTCGTATGGTTCCTGTCCAAGGCCTTGTAGACGCCGCCGCCGTTGCTGAAGTGAAGGGCAGACTCCACCTGGTAGGGGAAGGGCGCCGCGTCGTCGGGCTCCGCGGAGACCAGTCGAGCTGGGAGTTCGACGAAGTCCGGCAAGGACCAGACGGGCCCGCGGGTGTCCGGGACGAGGGTGCCATCGGGGTGGCGCAGGGCCAACTGCTCCTGGCCGTCCTCCGTCACGACCCGCATCTCTGCGAACGCTCCGTAACGGTAGTAGACGAGGCCGTCACGCCAGCGACGGTCGGAGAGGACATAGGGGCCGGGCCGGAGGTCGGCTGTGAGATCGTGCAGTCGGTCGAGGAGGGCCATGAAGTGCTCCTCGTCACGTGGGTACACGGTGATGAACTTGCCCGAGGAGGACCGGTCGCCGTACTTGGAGTTCTTCAGCAGCAGGCGTGCAGGGGACCGGGTCACCTTGAACGCCAGGTCATCTACCAGGGCGACGGGCAGAAGCCGGGCGATGACCTCCTCCGCGTCGTCGACACGCGCGGAAAGGTGGATCTTCCATCCCTGGACGGGGAGTGTGGTCCCCGTCGGAAGGACGAAGGTCCAGTCCTCGTCCTTGCGAACGGTCCAACCGTCGGGCACCTCGATGCCGTAGTCGGCCTCAGGGCGGCGGTCGGAGTCCCGGTAGAAGTCGTGACCGGGGATGACGTACTGGTGATAGCGCAGGTCCACGGGGGTCCTCCTCGGGCGGGGATCGCCCTTCAGCAGACGGATACGCTCGCCGTGCTGGCAGGGGCGATGGTGGTGATGGGGCAGAGGGCGATGCTCGTGCCGGAGAAGATGCTTCGTCCGGCCGACGACGTCCTGCGGACGTCCATGCCCTGGAGGGAAAGGATGGCGGTCATCTCTGGCTCCTCACTTGCCCGGGACGCAGACGGCGATCGAGATCGTGCTCTGCTCCTTGCAGATGATGCTCAGGTTCGACGTGAGTCCTGGAATGTCCGAGCTCCGCAGCTCAGGCTCGACGTCCTGGAGGAGCAGCACCCGCTGGGAACGCGTCGTGGCTGACTTATGCGAGGTGATCATGGTGTTTCCTTTCTCATGGATGGGTGGGGATCTGGTCGTTGCATTCCGGCCCAGGGGCAGGTCAGGAGCCCAGGGGCAGGTCAAGGGGACCGCGGTCGGCGAGATGAGTCGCCTGGGCCGCCGCTTGCGAAGCCGCTGCGTGGAGTTCAGCGGCTTCCGCGTCCCAGGTCGGTCCGAACAGGACACGTCGATCCCGGCGGGAACCGAAGCTGGTCACGGAGAACTGATGGATGCTTCCTCCACGACGCACGAGCCAGGGTCCGCCGGATCCACCGGACGAGATTCCGCAGCGAGCTCGATACGCGGTAGCGTCGGCGAAGGGACGATCGACCGAGGCGATGTTGCGGATGACAGCGCGACGGGGGAACACCCTGGACTCGAAGCCGACGACGGCGACGGGGCCTTCATCGATGTCCTTGGAAAAGTCGGGCCGCACCTCGGGGCCGAGAACCTCGGCGTCGAACTCCCGGGGCAGGCGGACCACGGCGAATGCGAGGTCATGTTCCACGGAGGCCCGTTCTCTCCACGCCGTCGGAACGAATGCGCGAAGGACCTCGAGGTGTCGTCCGCTCGGGCGGCGGGTGGGAATCCCGTGCCGGCGGCCGAGCAGGACTCGGCTGTCGACGTGGTCGTGTTCACCGGTGGTGAGGCAGTGGGCGGCGGTGGAGATGATGCCGAACGTCCCCTCGGTGGAGAGAAGGGTGGCAGTGCCGACGGTGATCCCGTCCGGGGTGGTCGAGACGAGACGGCCGACGCGCCGGGACGCGAAGCCTGCCCAACGGCTCGGATTTCTTCTGATGTCGGCCATGGCTGGTGCACCTCCTCTCGACTTCGGCGAATCTGTCCGACGTCTCGTGACGTCGTCGATGACTCCATGAAATCGGCAGCAGGCAGTGAGCACATACAGTCGTCCGACCTGAACTTCCGGCGAATCGCTGTGGCGGTGCGTACTGGACGGATGGCCAGTCAGCCTGTGCGGAGGGACTGCCTGGGGCCCGGATCAGGCCGGCAGGCGCACATCGACGCGCCAGAGTTCACCGAGGGGCCCGATCTCTGCGGTCCCTCCCAACAGGGCGGCTCGTTCGTGGAGCCCGGCCACGCCCAGACGGGAGCTGCTGTCCTTGGACCTGGGCTGCCACGGCTCGCGCCGGATCCGATTCTCGAGCAGGCATCGCACTTCGTGCGGCCGGAGCTCCACCTGGACGACGACGGGAGCTGAGCGGTCGGCATATTTGAGGATGTTCGAGAAGGCCTCACGCAGGATCCGCGCCAAGGATTCATTGATGGTCCGGGAGACTGTTTCCCAGGCTGCCTCATCCGGTGTGCTCGTACGCACGTCGAAGCCCAGTGCGCGGGCCTGGTGGACGACGTCGGAGAGGACTGCTGCTGCGTCGGCCGGTCCCTCAGGAGCCGGTGGTGGGGTCGGCTGAGTGCTCTCGGCGCGCAGGACACCGAGCAGGGTGCGGAGCTCGCGCAGGCCCTGGACCGCGTGTTCGCGGGTGCTCGAAAGGCCCTCCTGGAGGGCGTCCACGTCTGTGGAGCTGCGGCGGGCCCCCGCCAGCATGGAGATCACGGTGAGCTCGTGGGCGACGACGTCGTGCAGCTCGCGGGCAAGTGCTTCGCGTTGGCGGCGTATGGCGGTCCGCCGGTCAGCCTCGGCTTGTATGAGACGCTGCTGGGCGCGATGCGCCTGGCGGCGCATATATCGCCCCACCGATGCCAGAGCCCCGGTGGGAAGCGCGAACAGAAGGTAGGTGACGAGGAAGGCGAGGGTGCCGTCGAGGCGCAGGGAGACACTGGTGGACCACAGCACCAGCGCCGGCACGGCGAGAAGCATTTCGCGCCGGCTCCCGAACAGGATCGTCAGGGCGAGGAAGAGGATCGCGATGAACGTCAGCAGTCCTGCGGTCTCCACGATGTGCGGTCCGACCAGAGACCCCACGATGAACACGGCCAGGGCCGTCGGGCGGTGGAAGATCGCCATGACCGGTGCGAGGCATGCGGCGAGATAGCCGGCCGACGCGGCGATCGCGTCCGGCTCGTCCTGCGTCCCGACGAGCACGGGGATGAAGTCGATGACGAGGGCCAGGCTTGTCAGGCACAGGAACAGGTGTGTGGCCCGTCGAGGCCAGTCGCGACCTTGTCTGGACGCGGCAGAGTTCTTCAGGACTGTCGCCTCGCCGCCGCCCGCACCCTTCTGCACGAGGTCAGAGTCTCATACAGAACCTGGACAGGCCATTCGGACGATCGGATGGCCTCCCACGTGTGACGTCCCTCCGGGGTCAGCAGGTCTTGTACAGCTTCCCGAAGACGAAGCACCACTGGTCATTGAGCCAGGTGGAGGGGGCGAGCGTGGCTGGCGATTCCGTCGGGGCGGCGTGTGCGACCGGGGCACCCAGCACGGTGGAGACGACGAGCGCGGCTGCAGTGGCGAGGACGGTGGTCTTGCGGCGCATGGTGGGTTCCTCTCTCCGAGACTTCCACGGAACTGTCGTTCATCCCGTGGCGTGTTCAGCTTCACAGGGAGAGGGGCGGCCGCACTATGGCCGTTGGGCCAGTACTCCGGTGGCCAAAGGTCAGTGGCCACAGCGGGATCA
Source organism: Micrococcus lylae (assembly GCF_900163825.1). Classification (NCBI taxonomy): domain Bacteria; kingdom Bacillati; phylum Actinomycetota; class Actinomycetes; order Micrococcales; family Micrococcaceae; genus Micrococcus; species Micrococcus lylae. The sequence goes on from NZ_FUKP01000024.1 coordinate 28,368, forward strand.
CTGGAAGCGGGCCAGACCGGTCTCAGGATTCGCCAGCGACGGCTGGATGAGTCCGAGCTCGGTGCCTCGGACCAGGAGCTGCACTCGGTCTCGAGCACCCAGCCGGTCGCAGGCCTTGCTGAGGTAGAGCTTGACAGCACCGACGGAGAGGTGGAGTTCGTCGGCGATCTCCTGGTTGTTCATACCTCCAGCCAAGCACGCGAGCACGTCGGATTCGCGCGGGGTGAGCGCAGGGGGCTGTCCATCTTCGGCGGGGTCGTGGAGAGGTGGTCGCCGCGATGCGGGACTTTCGTTGCAGATCTGGTCGACGAGAAGTGAGACGACCTGTGGGGAGACGGTCATTTCCTCGGCCGCGCACGCCCTCACGGCTGCGCGGATGTCCTCCGGCTCGGAGTGCTTCACCACGTAGCCCGAGGCGCCGGCGCGCAGGGCGGAGAGCACCCACTCCTCGGAGCCGAAGGTGGACAGGGCCAGACAGCGTACGGGGGTGTCCTGCGTAAGGGAGGCGATGGTGGCGACTCCGTCCTGCACCGGCATGTCCAGGTCTGTGACGAGGACGTCGGGTGACATCTGGCGGGCGAGGCGTTCGGCCTCCGCGCCGTCACCGGCGTCCGCGACGATGTCGAAGCGGGGGTCCTTGGCGAGCAGCTCGACCAGGGCCGCTCGCATGATGGGCTGGTCTTCGGCCACGACCACCCGCAACGTGACGTCCCCGTGGCTCGTCTCCTCGTCCTGTGCTTTGGCCATGGTCCCCTCCAGCCGTCGTCTGTGAATCGGGCCTGCCCCCGACGGTAGTCGTGGTTCGATCCGGCCTCCACCTCTCGGCGGCGACGACGCTCCCAGCACTTTCGTTCGGGAAACGGTCGCGGTCCGGGGCACTTTCGTTCGGGAAACCGTCGGATTCCGGGGCGCCTTCGTTCAAGAAACCGTCGCGTCCCGGGGTGCCTCCGGACCTTCGCCCGTCGGGTCGTCCCCGGTCGCACACGACGGCGGCGCCCGCCCTGCGCCGTCATCGTGTGTGACGTACACCTCGCTCATAGGTGACGCGGTCTACTCTCTACTGTCACCACAGCGCCCCGGGTCCGTCGCAGGCGGGCCCGCGGACCACAGAGAGAGGGGAGTCGCATGGCTTCGCACAGTCGCGTCGACACCGCACACCCGGTGCACAACCCGGACATCGTCGGGTTCACCGAGGCGGAGATCAACGAGCAGCCCGTCACGCCGAAGTGGAACTCGCTCGGCCCCGGCATCGTCGCCGCCGCCACCGGCGTGGGCGCCGCGGACCTGGTCGCCACCCTGACCGCCGGCTCCCGCTACGGCTACATGCTCATGTGGGCCGTGGTGCTGGGCGTGATCCTGAAGATCGTGCTCGTCGAAGGCACCGGCCGCTACTACCTGTCCACCGGCAAGACGATCTTCCAGGGCTGGCGCACGCTGGGGGCCTGGACCACCGTCTACTTCGCCCCGTACATCCTCGTCTGGGGCTTCGTGTACGGCGCCACCGCCATGTCCTCCACGGCGCTGCCCCTGGCCGCCCTGTTTCCCGGTGTGGACGCCAAGGTGTTCGCCATCGTGGCCGGCGTGATCGGCTTGAGCCTGGTGTGGCTGAACAGGTACCGCCTGATCGAGACGCTCATGACCGTGCTGATCGGCGTCATGTTCGTGACCGTGCTGCTCTCCGCCGCGCTGACCGTCCCTAACGTGGGCGCGATCCTGGCCGGCCTGGTCCCGCGCATCCCGTCCGGCGACCCCGAGGTCATGTTCTACGTCCTCGGCCTGGCCGGCGGTGTGGGCGGCACCATCACCCTTGCGGCCTACGGCTACTGGCTGCGAGAGAAGGGCTGGAACGTCCCGAAGTACATGAAGGTCATGCGCTTCGACAACGCCACCAGCTACATCCTCACCGGCATCTTCGTGATCGCCACGATGATCATGGGCGTGGAGCTGCTGCACTCCGCGGGCATCGCGATCTCCTCCGGAGACAAGGGCCTGCTGGACGTCGGCACCGTGCTGGCGGACCGCTACGGCCAGGCCTGGGCCACCGTGTTCCTGGTCGGCTTCTTCGCCGCGTCCTTCTCCTCGCTGCTGGGCGTGTGGCACGGCGTCTCCCTGATGTTCGCGGACTTCTGGGCGAACTTCCGCAAGCCGGCCGACCAGCTGGACCAGGACGACGCCCCGTCCCTGTCCTCCGCCCCGGCCCGCTTCTTCCTGCTCTGGATCACCTTCCCGCCGATGGTCCTGCTGTTCCTGGACCGCCCGATCTTCCTGATCCTGCTGTACGGCACGCTCGGCGCGCTGTTCATGCCGTTCCTGGCGGTGACCCTGCTGTTCCTGAACAACTCGAAGAAGGTCCCGGCCCGCTTCCGCAACGGCTGGGTGAACAACATCCTGCTCGGCGCCACCACCGCGATCTTCCTGGTGCTCGGCGCCAACGAGCTCTACAAGGCCCTGCAGCCGCTGTTCGAGCTCCTCGGCTGACACCCCGAGCACTTTCGTTCGGGAAACCGTCGGGTTCCGGAGCACTTTCGTTCGGAAGCCCGTCGGGTTCCCGCGGAACCCGGCCCTCCCGACGACGGCACTCACCGTGCCCAGGTGCGTGCCGTCGTCGTCCCCCGCCTTTCCAGCCGACCTTCGGGTGCGCCATGACGGGCCGGCGGAGGCGGCCGCAGACTGACCCTGCACAATAGAGGCGTTCATCACACTCCAGGAGAGGACCTGCGTCATGGACGGGAACCAGCCCCACGACCGATCGACCGCGCCGCCGGGGGAGGGGAGCAGGCCAGGGCGCGGTCGGCTGACGCCTGCGAAGTTCATCGAGGAGGTCACCTACCCGCACGACATCCACCCGGCCCTGGTGCCCGGCGTCTCCATCGAGGACCAGAGGGTCCGCTATGGCCTGGACAAGGCGATCATCGGCGTCGTCGGCGTGCTGGTGGTCGGCTTCGTGGTCTGGGGCGTGCTGCAGCCGGACGTGGTGCTGGAGGCCTCGACCACCGCCCTGAACTGGGTCATGCAGAACCTCGGCTGGGTGTTCTCCTCGCTGGCGATCGGGATGGTCCTGTTCCTGCTGGTGCTGGCGTTCTCCCGCTACGGCGGCATCACCCTCGGCCTGGACGGCGAGAAGCCCGAGTACTCCACCGCCTCCTGGGCGGCCATGCTCTTCGCCGCCGGCATCGGCATCGGCATCATCTTCTTCGGCCCCTACGAGCCGCTGACCTACTACCTGGCCCCGCGGCCGGGCGCCTACGAGCCCGCCTCCACGGAGGCGATCACCGGCGCGATGGCGCAGGCGGCCCTGCACTGGGGCATCAACGCCTGGGCCATCTACGCCATGGTCGGGCTGGCGGTGGCCTACGTGTCCTACCGGCGTGGCCGCGTGCCGCTGATGAGCTCGATCCTCATGCCGCTGTTCAACCGCGGCGACGACCCGAAGTCCTTCGGTGCCCGGCTCATCGACTCCCTGGCGATCATCGCCACCCTGTTCGGCACCGCCGCCTCTCTGGGCATCGGTGCCCTGCAGATCGGCCAGGGCGTGCAGATCGTCACCGGATGGTCCACGGAGGGCAACGCCGTGGCGATCGGCATCATCACCCTGCTGACCATCGGGACCGTGGCCTCCGCGGTCTCGGGCGTGGCCCGCGGCATCCGTTGGCTGTCCAACATCAACATGGTGCTGGCGATGGGCCTTGCGCTGTTCTTCTTCGTGGCCGGACCCACCGCATTCCTGTTCAACGTGATCCCCGGCGTGATGATGGAGTACGTCGGCTCCTCGGCGGACATGCTGGGCGCCAACATGGCCCAGGGCGAGGACATGCAGGCATTCCTGTCTTCCTGGACCACCTTCTACTGGGCCTGGTGGGTGTCCTGGGCGCCGTTCGTGGGCGTCTTCGTGGCCAAGATCTCCCGTGGCCGCACCATCCGCCAGTTCATCCTGGGCGCACTGTTCATCCCGTCGGCCGTGATCATCCTGGCGTTCACCGTGATCGGCGGCACCACCATCTGGCTGCAGCACACGAACGGGTCCATCGCCCCGGACGGCACCGCGGACTCTCTGCCGGCCCCGGCGGAGATCTTCTGGGTGGTCATCGACCAGCTGCCCGGCGGCGGGCTCGTGGCCCCGGTGGTCATTCTGATGCTCGCCGTCTTCTTCATCACCACCGCGGACTCCGCGTCGATCGTGAACTCGCAGCTGTCCCAGGGCGGCGACCCGTCCCCACGCCGCCTGGTCACCGCATTCTGGGCGGTCTGCATGGCCGGCATCGCCGTGGTGATGCTGCTGACCGGCGGCGACACCGCGCTGTCCGGCCTGCAGAACCTCATCACCATCACCGCGCTGCCGTTCTCCGTGGTGATCGTGCTGATGGCGATCGCGCTCTTCCGCGAGCTGCAGCATGACCCGCAGGCCATCCGAGAGCACTACAAGGACGAGGCGCTGGAGAAGGCGGTCCGCCTCGGCATCGAGGACCACGGTGACGACTTCACCCTCGCGGTGCAGCCGGTGGCCGCGGACAGTCCCTACGCCGTGGGCGGCGACTTCGACTCCACCGCCGCAGAGGTCACCGACTGGTACCAGCGCAGGGATGAGGACGGCAACGAAGTCGCCTACGACTACGAGACCGGTGAGTATCTGGACGAGGACTCCGCCGGGCAGGGTCACGAGGACCGCGAGGACGGGCCGGCGGCCGACCCCGCTGAGCCCCACGACGACGGCGCCGCACCCCGCACCTGACCCCCGCCCCGGCGCTTTCGTTCGGGAAGCGGTCGGGTTCTCGGGCACTTTCGTTCGGGAGAACATCCAGTTCCCGGGCGCTTTCGTTCGGGAGAACGTCGAGTTCCCGGGCGCTTTCGTTCGGGAGGCGGTCGGGTTCTGTCGGCCCCGAGCGGGGGCTGACAGGGCGCGCGGTCCCGGGCAGACTGGGCCGCATGATCGTTGCGTTCTCCGTCGCCCCGTCCGGCGCTCCCTCAGACCCGTCTCTCTCCCGCCCTGCCGGGGGTGAGGACTCCGGCTCGGTGCACGAGGCCGTGGCCGCCGCCGTCGCGGTGGTGCGCGCCTCCGGTCTGCCGCACCGCACCTCCTCGATGTTCACCGAGATCGAGGGGGAGTGGGACGAGGTCATGGCCGTGGTCAAGGAGGCAACCGAGGCCGTGGAACCCTACGGCTCCCGTGTCTCCCTCGTGCTGAAGGCGGACATTCGCCCCGGCCGCACCGGCGAGCTCGACGGCAAGCTCGAGCGCCTCGAGGCCGCCCTGAAGCGCGCGGACGAGGACGCGCAGGAGAGCCGCGGGTGAGTGACGACGTCGCCGGTGCCGACAATGCCAACGGTGCCGCCGGTGCCGACAACGCCAACGGTGCCGCCGTGGCCGACGCCGCCGACCGAGCCCCCGGGGCACGTCCGGGCTCGCGTACTGGTGAGGACACACCCTCATCCGGCCGCGAATCGAGGGTCGAGACGGTGAGTCCTCACCAGTTGTCACAGCAGGCGGGGGCGAGGACTCCCGAGGCGTCGGTCCGTCCTGTCACCGCCGAGGACCTGCCCGCCGTCCTCGCCATGAAGAACAGGTCCTGGCGCACCGCCTACGCCCACGCCCTCCCTGCCGAGGAGTTCGATCGCATCGACGCCGGCCTCGCCGACCAGGTCGAGTCCTGGAAGCGCATTGTCGCTGACCCGGAGGTCAACCTCGTCCTCGGCGAGCAGGGCCCGCGCGCCGCCTCGGCGTCGGGGGCACCAGGTGCTGCGGACGATGAGGAAGGCCGGTCCGAGGCTCCGTCGGAGGCGGGTGCCGTCGTCGGGATGGCGTGCGCGGGTCCCCGCCGTCCCTTCGGCGACGCCGCCATGGTGCTCGCCGGCACCGGCCTGTCCGAGGGCGACCTGCCGGAACGCGAGCTGTTCGCCATCTACCTGGGCGAACGCGTCTACGGCACGGGACTCGCCGACCGCCTCCTCCACGAGGTCCTCGGCGACGCCCCGGCCGTTCTCTGGGTCTTGGACGGCAATGCCCGGGCCGAAGCGTTCTACCGCCGCCACGGCTTCGAGGCGCTCGGCGCTCCCGCGCCGCTCGGCGGGAGCTGGGGCGAGCACACCGAGCGGCTCTACGTGCGGCGCTGAGTCCGCTCAGCCCGGCTACTGGTGGGGACACACCCTCATCCAGCCGCCGATCAGGCACTGAGACGGTGAGTTCTCACCACTTCGCGCAGGGGGCGGGGGCACCTCACCACTTCGCGCAGGGGCGGGGACATCGCACCGATGCGGGAGGATGGAGCCATGATCGAGGCCGGCACCTTCCCCATCAGCTCGGGTACCGCGACCATCGAGCCGGACCCGTGGACGCCCGGTGCCTTCCTGCTGCGCGTCAACGGCGTGGAGTCCTCCCAGCTGAACCCGGACACCCCGACGGAGCTGGGCTTCGAGTACATGCGCTGGGCCGCGGCCGTCCTCACCCACCGCTTCGCCACCGACCAGCGGATCCGCGTCCTGCACCTGGGCGGCGCCGGCTGCACCTTCGCCCGCTGGGTCACGGCCGTCTACCCGCAGGCGCACCAGGTGGCCGTGGAGCTGGACGCCGGGCTGGCCGAGTTGGCCCGCACGCGCTTCGAGCTGCCGCGGGCCCCGCAGCTGAAGATCCGCGTCGGGGAGGCGGGTGAGGTCCTCGCTGGCATGCGCCCCGGCACCCGCGAGGTCGTCTTCCGGGACGTCTTCGCCCCCGTCTCGGACGACCCCGACGCCCTCCACGTCACCCCGGAGCACCTCACCGGGGTCTCGGCCGCTGCCTCTGCCGCCTCCGTCCTCACCCCCGGCGGGGTGTACCTCATGAACATCGGCGGCGGCCCGGACCTGACCTCGGTCCGCCAGGAGGTGGCCGCGCTGTGCGAGGTCTTCCCCCATGTGGAGGTCATGGCAGATGCGACCATGCTCAAGGGCCGCCGCCGCGGCAACGTCATCGCCGCGGCCTCGGACGCCCCGCTCACGGACAAGTCCCTCGGCGGCCCCTCTGCCCTGGCCCGCACCCTTCTCTCGGACCCCGTGCCCGCCCGGGTCGTGGACGACCTGGGGTTGGAGAACGTGGACATCATCCGCGGCCGTTCCGAG
>NZ_FUKP01000027.1:0-3994 GCF_900163825.1 Micrococcus lylae
ACAACTATCATCGGCCTCATACCTCCTGCGGAGACGCTCCTCCGGCCTCACTGGCCCCTGCATGTGTCAACAACGTCATGCCCTCCTACATCTAGTGGCGCGTGGCTTCCCGACGGCGGCCCGGCACCGTGGGTGCGCGGCCGGCGGTCCTCAGAGGGCCGGCCTCAGCCGTCCTGGGCGTCGATGGCGTCGCGGACGACCGAGAATGCCAGGCCGGGCGCGTAGCCCTTGCGGCCGAGCATGGCGACGAGCCGCCGCACATGCCTGTCCCGCTCGGCCCGGGACTCCGGGTCCGGGCCGGTGGGCACGGGACGGGTGCGGATCTTCTTGGCGACGATCTCCGCGGCGGCGGCGCGCTCGTCCTCCCCGGTGACGGCCTCCAGGGCCTCCTCGGCGGTCTCCACGTCCACGCCCTTCTCCTTGAGCTCGCGGCGCAGGGCGCTGCGGGCCAGGCCGCGGCCGCGGTGGCGGGAGCGCACCAGGGTCTCGGCGAAGGCGGCGTCGTCCACCAGACGGACGGCCTCCATGCGGTCCAGGACCTCGGCGCCGACCTCCTCCGGGATGCCGCGGTCCGCCAGGCGCTCCTCGAGCTGGTGGCGGGAACGGGGCGCACCCGTGAGGTGGCGCAGCGCGATGGTCCGGGCCAGCTCGCGCAGCTCGTCCGGGTCGGACGGCAGCGGCGCCGGCTCCCGGCGACTGCCGCTGCCGCGACCGCGGGGGCCACCGCCGGCCTCGGCACTCGTCCTGCGGCGGCTGCGGCGCGGCTCGGGCAGCCCAGAGCCCACCACGTGCTCGCGTTCGGCCTGCGCACGGACGCGCCGGGCAGCGCTGCGGGCGCGGGCCGCGGCGAGGCGATCGGGGTCGACGCCGTCCGGCAGATCCTCCTCGAGACACTCGGTGTCCGCGGCCGTCGTCTCGTCACCGGTTTCCCCGCGGCGGGCGTCCCGTTCTCGGGCGGCCTTCACGGAAGGGGCCTCGATCCAGATGGCGTCGCCCCACGAAGGATCTCCCTGGGGCTTGCCGCGGCCTCGCCGCTCACTCATGCGCTGATCCGTGCGGTGCGGCGGTTCAGCCGGCGTCCGGGACGGCCGTCAGCGCGGGCTCCTCGCCCTCCGCCTCGGCGTCCTCGTCCGGCACGATGCCGAGCTTCTGGAGGATCCGGGTCTCGATCTCGAGGGCCAGGTCCGGGTTGTCCTTGAGGAAGCGGCGCGCATTCTCCTTGCCCTGGCCGAGCTGGTCCCCGTCATAGGTGAACCAGGCACCGGACTTGCGCACGATGCCCTCCTCGACGCCCATGTCGATCAGGCCGCCCTCCTTGGAGATGCCCTCGCCGTAGAGGATGTCGAACTCGGCCTGCTTGAACGGCGGGGCCATCTTGTTCTTCACGATCTTGGCGCGGGTGCGGTTGCCGACCGGGTTGCCGGCCTCCTTGAGGGTCTCGATGCGGCGCACGTCGATGCGGACCGAGGCGTAGAACTTCAGGGCCTTGCCGCCGGTGGTGGTCTCCGGCGAGCCGAAGAACACGCCGATCTTCTCGCGCAGCTGGTTGATGAAGATCGCGGTGGTCTTGGACTGGGCCAGGCGGCCGGTGATCTTGCGCAGCGCCTGGGACATGAGGCGGGCCTGCAGGCCGACGTGGGAGTCGCCCATCTCTCCCTCGATCTCGGCGCGCGGCACGAGCGCGGCCACGGAGTCGACGACGATGATGTCCAGGGAGCCCGAGGAGACGAGCATGTCCATGATCTCGAGGGCCTGCTCGCCGGTGTCCGGCTGGGAGACCAGCAGGGCGTCCGTGTCCACGCCGAGCTTGCGGGCGTAGACCGGGTCGAGCGCGTGCTCGGCGTCGATGAACGCGGCGATGCCGCCGTTGCGCTGGGCGTTGGCCACCGCATGCAGGGCGACCGTGGTCTTGCCCGAGGACTCCGGGCCGTAGATCTCCACGACGCGGCCGCGGGGCAGGCCGCCGGTGCCGAGGGCCACGTCCAGGGCGACGGAGCCGGTGGAGATGGTCTCGACCGGGGTCTGGGACTGTTCGCCCAGACGCATCACGGAGCCCTTGCCGAACTGCTTGTCGATCTGGGCCAGGGCGGCGTCGAGGGCCTTCTGACGGTCGTTGCCGGTGTCGGTGCTCATCTTTCACCTCTGGATGTGTGGTCTTCGGTCCGGGCCGCGGGGCCCGGCGCGGGTCCGTCCGATCCGCTCGTGGACGACACTACGGACGGGCGCCGACACGATAGGGCGCGCCGGCGGATCTGTGGACGGCAGCCCGCATTCGGTCTGCTGTGGAGGACACTACCGCACATCTTCGAACATGTGTTCGATACACGGTGCGGCGTGTCCGGCGCTCACCCCTTCGGCGGGATGTCCCGGCCGAGCCGGCGCTCCTCCGGCACGTCCTGCAGGTCGCAGATCGCCCGCCAGACGTCCCGCGGGTCCACCCCCTTCGCCAACGCCTCGGCACCGGTGCAGTCGAGCCCGGGCAGGTTCAGGGTGTCCACGATCACCGGTCCCCGGGCGGGGCCGAACTCCTCGGCCACGAGGCGGGTGAACTCACTGCGGCGCATGCAGGTCCTCTCGGATCGTCTCTCGGTCCGCGGCGCGGAGCCACGGGAGCGCGCCCTGCCCGGGCGTGCGGTGTCGATGATGTCACGGCGGCGTGCCGCCGTGACGCGACGACGGGCGGTCGCCTTCGTGTGAAGGCGACCGCCCGTCGTCGTGCAGCAGCGGATCCGACGATCAGTGGGCGAGGGTGCCCACGCGGCCGGAGCCGCCGAGGTCTGCGGTCAGCTCGTCCGGCACGGTGTCCGGGACAATGACGCCCTCCTGCTCGGCGATGCGGTCCGAGACCTCCCGGAGCATGGCGGACAGCGGCACGTCGAGTGCGTCGCAGATCGAGGCCAGCAGCTCGGAGGAGGCCTCCTTCTGGCCGCGCTCCACCTCGGACAGGTAGCCGAGGGAGACGCGGGCGTCGTGCGACACCTCGCGGAGCGTGCGGCCCTGGCGCTGGCGGACGTCGCGGAGGACGTCGCCGATCTCGTGACGGAGGATGGGCATGGAGCGCTCCTTGATCTCGGGGGCGGCGGGGGTCTGGTGGGCCTCATCCTGCGGTCCGTCCTGGACCCAGCGGGTGATGCCGTTGGTGTGGATGGGGTGCCTCATCATGTCTATCGGTACCTCCTGGACGTTCCCTGGACCACAGCGCTGAGGTCGCCCGGTCCGATCGCGCCCTCTGTTCTTGACTCGTTCAGGACAACCACGCCGGTGCGGTGATCATTCCCGCCGGGGCGAACTTTTCCGTTCCGTGACCTTCAGTCCGCTCGAGCGCGTTCCTCGGCCGCCTCCCGGCGGCGCCGCTCACGGCGGGAGTAGGTGTTGTGGGTCATGAGGTTCTTGCCACGGGGTACGGGCTGAGATGAGACGAGTGGGCCTCTCCCGCAGGATGGAAGTTCCTCAACAACCCACCTGCCAGAAGAGACCCGCTCATGACTCACGCTAACGCACCCCTGACCCCCACTGGCCGTCTCAGGATGGTCCACCGCCACCTGCACGACGGGATCCCGCAGGCACACGTGGCCGCTTAAGTTCCGGGTGAGCCGGCCCACGGTGGCCACCTGGGTCGCCCGCTACAAGGCTCAAGGCGAGGCAGGACTGCAGGACCGGTCCAGCCGGCCGCACCGTTCACCTGCCCAGCTCGATCCGGTCCTGGTCGCCCAGATCCACGCCCTGCGGCGGGAGCGCAAGTGGTCCGCACGGCGCATCCATCACCACCTCGCCTCCGAAGGCCACCGGGTGTGTCTTCGTACTGTGGGACGGTGGCTGCACCGGCTGGGCATCTCCCGGTTGCGAGACCTCGCGCCCACGGGTGAGGACCTGCGCCAACGACCACAGAAGATCACCGCCCGCGGCCCGGGGCACATGGTGCACCTGGATGTGAAGAAGATCGGGAAGATCCCAGACGGGGGCGGCTGGCGCACCCACGGACGTGACTCCGAGG
>NZ_FUKP01000032.1:0-36521 GCF_900163825.1 Micrococcus lylae
ACCACTTGCGCTCCCGCCGCAGGGCGTGGATCTGGGCGACCAGGACCGGATCGAGTCGGTCAGGTGAGCGCCGGGGCCGGCTGGACCGGTCCTGAAGTCCTGCCTCGCCTTGAGCCTTGTAGCGGGCGACCCAGGTGGCCACCGTGGGCCGGCTCACCCGGAACTCAGCGGCCACGTGTGCCTGCGGGATCCCGTCGTGCAGGTGGCGGTGGACCATCCTGAGACGGCCAGTGGGGGTCAGGGGTGCGTTAGCGTGAGTCATGAGTGGGCCTTTTCGAGCAGGTCGGTGGTGTAGGAACTTCCATCCTGCGGGAGAGGCCCACTCGTCTCATCTCAGCCCGGCACCCATGTCAAGAACCTCATGACCCACAACAGCTAAGACCGTCCGGCCGGCCTCCACACTCGCCCCCCACACCCACACTCGGCAGCGCCATCCGCCTCCCATTTCACGAGCGAAAACGCAGGAGGCGGCACCGGCCACCGCGCTCACCCCAGCAGCGGCGACCTCGCCCCGTGGTAGCTGACGGCCAGCACGTCCCTGGCACGGGTCGCGGCCACGTACAGCAGGGACCGCTCGCGCAGCAGCGCATCGTCCAGATCCGCCTCGCTGAAGTTCGCCTTCCTCATGCCCACGGGCAGGGCGCCGTCGCGCACGTCCATGAGCAGCACGTGGGAGAACTCGGTGCCCTTGGCGCGGTGCATGGTCATGCCCACCACGGCTCCAGCCCGCACGGACTCCTGCTCCACGGCTCGGATCTTCACGCCGCGTTCGGCCAGCCCGGTCACCACCTTGGTGAGCGTGGGCTTGGTCCGTACGAGCACGGCGATGGTCTCGAGCTTCACGCCCGGCTGCCGGCTCCACTTCGCAATCAGGTCGGCTGCGGCATCCAGTTCCTCGGCGAAGGACCGCGCGGCCAGCACCACGGGCTTCGGTCCGGAGCGTGCGGACCGGTACTCGGTGTGGGACTCGGCCTCGCCGTCCAGGTCCTCGAACTCGCCGCCGTCGAGCACCTTCATGGCCCAGCCGAGGTTCTGCTGGGTGGTCCGGTAGTTCAGTGTCAGCCGTCGGGACCGCCCGCGGGACTCGATCCCGTAGTGGCTCAGCGTCACCTTCTGCCCGTAGATCCGCTGGTGGGTGTCCTCGGCCAGGAACATGTCATTGCGGTCCGGCTCGACCATGGCCCGCAGGAACTGCCACTTGGCCGGGGTGAGGTCCTGGCCCTCGTCCACGAGCACGTGGTCGAAGAACCGTCCTCCGCCGCTCTCGGCCCGCTGCTGCGCATACGCGGCAGAAACAGCTGCCATCTCCTCGAAGTCCAGCGCCCCCTTGGCCCGGCCTGCGGCGCGGTATTTCTCGATCACCTTCCACACCTGCAGACGCTGTTTCCGGTTCAGGGCGGTCCCGCGCCCGCGCCGCGGCACGCGTACGTACTCCTCCGCTGTCCGGACCCGCTTCGGCAGCACGACCATCGCGTACTCGGCGGCCATGAACGTCTCGTTCGCCACCTCAGCGGGCAGGTCGCCTCCGGCTGCGTCCACGGCCTCGCTCCATGCCTTGGCGTCCCGCCGGTCGCTCAGGTCGTACCCCTCTGCTCCGAGCACGGTCTCCGTCGCCGTGCCTACGTCCCGCCCGGCCTTCATGGCCACGGCCCGCACGAGCGCGTCCACGCCGGTCACGTGCACGCCGGGCTCTCCGAGCTGTTTCGCGATCGGTACGGTCGGGTCCAGTTTCACCAGGTCCCGCCGCAGCGCATCGGCCAGGTTCCTTGTGAACGTGGTCAGCAGGATCCGCGCCTCGGGGTTCTCGGCGGCCAGCCGGCGGGCACGGTGCAGCAGCACCACCGTCTTGCCGGTGCCGGCGCCGCCGGCGAGCTTGGCGGGACCGTTGTAGTCCCGCTCCACGAACTCCTTCTGCAGCGGGTGCAGGAACACGCGCCAGGCGGAGAAGTCGCCGTCCTCCACCACGCGGCGCAGCTCCTCGTCGTCCTCGATCCACGTGTAGGAGACGAGTGCGGCGGGGTGCTGCAGGCCGCGCAGGATCCGCTGCTCCTCCGTGCCGGTGGTGTCCACGGCGGCGTCAAGCCCGAAGTCCCGGCGCACTTCGTCGATGCTCTGCCCGCTGCCGAGCGCGATGAGCACGAGCTCCTGCCACTCGGCCTCGGCGTCCTCAGCCGCGGCGAGCAGCTCCTCCTCGGTGCGCGCCTGCACAGCCCGCGCGGCGAGCGCCTCGTCCACACCGAGCTGCGTAAGCGCGGCGGCGTCCACGCCGTAGCGGGTCAACAGCGGCTCGGCGGGGACCTCCGGCTCCGCCGGCTTCCCGACGGCGGCCGCCTCCTCCGCCTGCTCCGGCGCCTCGGCGCCGGCGGACTCGGCGGGCTCAGCGGGCTCAGCGGCCACCGTCTCTTCGGCCGTGTCCTGGGCACCCTCGGCCGCCGCCTTCTCGGCCTCGCGGCGGGCCATCGCCTCGTACTCGGCGTGCTCCTTCTCCCAGTCGGCGAGCGGGGCGGGCTCGACGTACCGGACCTCGGTGACGCCGTTGACGGGGTTGGTCTTGAGCACGGCGCGTTCGGCGAGGTGGTTGGCCTTGTCATGCTCGTAGACGCCGTGGAAGACGTAGGTGACGGCGCCGCCCTCGGTGAGCTTGAAGAGCACGGCCCGGTAGCCGTGGTCGACGCGTCCGGTGCGGATGCGTGAGTCGGCGCTGCCCTTGATCGGCTCGATGTGGAGTCCGGGGAGGGTGTCGTCCTTGGTGAGCTTGTCCAGGAAGGCGAGGGCCTTCATCTTGACCGCGGGGTCGGCGGGCAACTCCATCTTGGACATGATCACGCTGTTCATGCGGTGTTCTCCTCAGAGTCGAGTGCGGCACGGACGGCGGTGGGGTCGGCGTCCACCACGGTCCAGCCGGCGGTGCGGAGGTCGTCGGCGGCACCGGCGTCGGCGTCCACGAGCACGGCCACGTGCTGGGCGGGCCAGCTGAAGGTGGCGACCACCCCGGCGATCTCCTCGCCCACCTCGGCCACGGGGATGCCCTGGGTGGACAGGGCGGCTGCGGCGGCGCGCTCGTCGTCCGTGATGAGCTCGTCCGCGACGGCGGCCCACGCCCCCGTCAGCTCGGTCGCCTTCTCCTCGGGTCGGCTGCCGTCGTCGGCCACCGGGGTCTGCGGCGCCGGGACGGGGAGGCCGGCGTCCACCTGGCTGCGGGCCATGACGCGCACGCCGGCGGCGTCGGCGGTGAGCACGTTGGAGATCCAGAGCCACTGCCTCCATGCCTCGTGGTGGTCCGGGGAGTCCACGGCGTCGGGGCTGTCGTCCAGCATCACCACGGTGGAGAAGGTCTCGTCCGCGTTGAGGCGGGTGAGCACCTGCAGCGGCCCGCGGCGCCAGACGAAGGCCTGGCCGATGCCGTGGACGTCCGTGCCGGCCAGGAGCCCGGCTGAGACCTCGCCGAGGTCCCGGACGGCGTTCACGTAGGCGAACTCGGAGTGCCCCATGAAGAGGATGCCGAGCCGCTCGGCCAGGTTCCGGCGGGCGTCCGCGTCCTGCGGGCGCTGGAGTCGGCCCAGCAGGATGTCCAGGGGCCCGTTGCGGACGTCGTCGACCACGCCCTGGGTGGTGGCGAGGTGGCCGGGGCTCTCCTCGAAGAGGCTGCGCACGGACTCGTCGGCGAGCCACTCGGGACGCTGGCGGGCCGCGCCGTCCTCCAGGTCCTCCCACACGATGGAGAGCACGCTGTAGCCGTGGTCGCGCAGGGCCTGCCGCTTGGCGGCGTCGTCGGCGATCCGGTTCTTGCCGGCGCTGGCGTGGAAGCGGTGCCCGTCGGTGAAGATCGCGATGTCCTGCACGGTCGGGTCGTCGGTGCGCAGCACGAAGTCCGGGCGGGAGCCGGCGAGGTTCAGCTGGGGCACCAGGCGCCAGGTGCGGCCGCCGCCGAGCCCGGTGACCACGTAGTGGTTGCCGCCCTCGTCCGGGACCTCCTTGACGGTGCCGCCGGCGGCGGCGACGCGTTCGCGGAAGACCTGGCGGAATCGACGCTCGAGCCTGGACTCGCCGTCCTGGATCACCACCGCACCCTCCTCCGGGTCCCAGCGCATCCGCTCGGGATCGAGGTCGGCGCCGGTCTCGCCCTCCTGCATGGCCAGCAGGGTGCGCAGGTGGCGGGCGGCGGCCGCACGGGAGAGCCTGTCCGCGCGGGCGCCCACGGCGTACGGCATGAGGCAGCGGTGGCAGGCACGGCGGTCCTCGTCCTGGCAGGCGCAGTCCTCCACCACACGGTAGGCCTTCACCAGGATCCGCCAGATGCGCTCGGGCGAGGCGAGATCGGCCAGGTAGCCGGTGCCGCCGGGCACCACGTCGTGCAGCAGCAGCGCCTCGTCCGGGGCGGTGCCGCCGCCCTGCAGGGGAACGGTCACGGAGGTCACCTGGAGGTGGTCCGGTGCGCCGCCGATGTCCTCCCGCAGCCCGAGCAGCAGTGCGGCGGCCAGGGAGGGCACGGCGTAGGAGTCCCCGCCCACCACGTGCGGCGGGAGCGTGACCACCACGCCCTCGGTGCGCAGCTCGCGGCTGAGCACCACCTGGCGGGTGTCCTCGTCCTGGCTCTGCCGGTAGCGGCACCAGGGGCGGTGCTCCTCACGGGAGTTGGCTCCGGCGGTGGCGTCGAGCTTGCCGCAGCCGGCGCAGACGCGGAACGGCTTGGCGCCGATCTCCTGGCCGGCGATGTGCCGGTCGGTGATGCCGCCGGCGGCGCGCTGGCCGAGGTTGAGCCAGCGCAGGTCCATGCGGCGGTGGTGGGTGACGCCGAACTCCTGGCCCACATGCCAGGCACGGCTGACGTGCTGCGAGTCCAGGTCCGCGGCCGCCACGGTGGCGAACTGGACGCGGCGGCGCTGGTCCTCACGGTCGTCGATCCGGTCGCGCTCACGGCGGACCTCGGCGAACACGTGCTCCAGGCGGACCACCTGGTGGCGCTGGTCCACGTCTCCGAAAGAGGCACTCTGGCAGCGTGGGCACGGGCCCGGGTTATTCGCGGTCTCATCGGACCGGTCCCGGCCGTAGCCGCAGGCGGCGCACCAGGACCAGGTGCGGATCTTGTCCCCGTCCTTGCCCAGGTCCAGCCCGTCGATGCGGATGGCCAGCTCATGCGTGTAGAACACGGCGCCCGGGGCGAGCTCGGTGAGCGCGCGGGCGGACGGGCGCCGGATCGGGGTGTTCTCGGTCTCGAACTCACCGGTCTCCGAGTTCATGGTGGTCACGCGAGCGTCCAGGGTGACGGTGTCATCCAGGAGCGTGTAGTTCGGCAGCACGCCGCGCTCCTCCAAGGCGGACACCCAGTGGGCGTCCCGGACTTCACTCAGGCGTCTCTTGGCGGTGCGGTAGGCGCCCTCGGCCAGGCGCAGGTCGCGACGGTCGTCGTCGTCGGCCGCCGGCCCTTCGGCCACGGTCCGCAGGTGCGGGAGGGCCTTCTCCACCTCGTTGACGTGGCGCTGCAGCTGCTCGGCCTCGCGCTGCCACTCGTGGGCGGCGCGGTGCAGCAGGGCGCCCAGCGAGTCCTCCGGGGCCCAGTCGCCGTCGGCGTCGGCGGTCGCCCAGGCGCGCAGACCCTCGGCCACGTCCGAGTCGAGGGTGTCGAAGGAGCCGAGGAACGCGTCGAGGCGCTCGGCGGACTGCTCGGCGGCCAGCGTGAGCACCGCGCGCAGGAAGGTGCCGTCGGCGGTGCGCATGGCCTCCTGGGCGCGGGTCGGCATGGCAGTCTGCCCGGAACGGGCCACGGCGTCCACGAGGGAGGCGATGTACTGGCGGCGCAGGATCTCCTCGGCGTCCAGGTAGGTGGCCGGTGGACGCACCTGCCCGTTGATCAGGGACAGCGGGTTGCCCAGGCGGGGCAGCTGGTCGCCGCGGCCGGTGACGAACGCAAGGGAGAAGGCGTTGCCGGTCAAGCGGCCGGCGCGGCCCACACGCTGGACGTACTGGGCCACGGCCTTGGGCAGGGAGGAGAGCATGACGGTGGACAGGTCGCCGATGTCGATGCCCATCTCCAGCGTCGGCGTCGCCACCAGCACGTTGGGGTCCTTCGGTCCGGGGGTGCCGGACTTGAAGCCCTCCTCGATCTGCCGGCGGGCCTTGTCCTCCAGCAGGGAGGTGTGCTCCTTGGCCACCACACGGCGCACCTGGGCGGCGGTGTAGAGCTCCCGGTAGAAGCTCGCACCGGATGTCTCCGGGCGCAGGCGTCCGTTGCAGCGGACGGTGAAGCAGCAGGCGTCGGTCAGCTGGGCTACGGTCTCGGCGGTCCCCGGGGTGCGGGATTGGCAGACATCGCAGACCAGCAGGGCGCGGCCGGCCTCCAGCTCGGACAGCTCCAGGGCCCGCACGGTCACCGCGGAGGCGGGGATGCCGTAGACCTTGGCACCGGTCTCGGTGTCCGTCACGGTGAGCACGTCCTGGCGGGCGAGCTCGGCCAGCAGGCGCTCGCTGAGCTTGGCGCCGTGCTGGGGCAGCACCTCGAGGCACTTCGCGGCCCAGCGGGCGTACCAGCTGTTCGCCGAGCGCACAGTGTCCAGCCCCTGCTCCTGGGCCTTGCCGGTCAGCGGGGCGCCCACGCGCGGGAAGGCGGGGGCGCTGCGGCCGGCGGGGAACGCCGGCATGCCGTTCTTCGGTCGGCCGCCCCAGATGCGGAAGCGGCGGCCGTCCTCGGAGATGTACCTGTTCAGCCACTCGTGCTCGATGCCGCCGGACAGGCGCATGTGCTCCAGCACGCCGCGCACCCAGGCGGTGAGGGACTTCTCCCCCACCACCGCCTCGCCGAGCTGCCGGACCTCATCCTCCTCCAGCACGGTGCGGGCGATCGCGGCCAGGCGGGCACCGGTGCCGGCCTCCACCTGGACGGCGGCGGCACCGGTGGCCTCCAGGGTCCGCCCGTAGGTGGACTGCAGGCCGAACTCGAGGGCGGCGTCGAAGAGCAGGCGGCGTTTCACCCAGGCGCGGTCGCGCCCGGCGATCGCCGCGAATCTCTCGGCCTCCCAGAACCGCTGGAACGGCTCGAGGCCCTCGCAGTCCGGCGGGACCAGGCGGAAGCGATCGAAGGGGTCGTCCCCGGCGGCGCGGAGGACGTCCTCCACCAGCGTGTCCAGGGTCGCCCCGGCGGCGGTGAGCTGGCCGCCGAGCGCCGAACGCAGGCTCATGGTGTGGGAGCGGGACTGCACGAATCCGGCACGGTGGGCAACGTCCTGCACGGAGTCGGTGAAGACCAGGGACTTCTTCTCCCGGTCATCCAGGGTCGCGTC
This sequence comes from Micrococcus lylae, assembly GCF_900163825.1. Taxonomy (NCBI): domain Bacteria; kingdom Bacillati; phylum Actinomycetota; class Actinomycetes; order Micrococcales; family Micrococcaceae; genus Micrococcus; species Micrococcus lylae. The sequence continues at coordinate 7,278 of NZ_FUKP01000032.1, forward strand.
CCCGAACAGCACGGACAGGGACACGGAGAGCAGGGTGGCGATCGCCGAGCCAAGGAAGCGGATGCCGTCCTGGCCCAGGCAGGCGGGGCAGTCGTCCGTGCCGGAGTCGCCTTCCCGGTCGGCGTGGCTGTCCGTGCGGGTGAGCACGGGGAGCACGTGGCCGGCCTGCATGTCCGGGTCGTCGTCGTCCGGGCGGGTGGAGAGCAGCCGGCGGTTCGTCAGGGAGAACCAGCGCAGCCCCTCGGGCGTCTCGGACGGGGAGGCCACGGCGCGGTCCTCCTCGCCCGGGGCGTGGATGAGCGCACGGAACCGGCCGTCGCCACGCATGTGGTCGCGGCGGATGTCGGTGTCCTCGGCGGAGAGCTCGTCGCCCACCGCCGCCAGGGTCACGCCCCAGCCGGAGCGGCCGCAGTGGCGGCAGTAGACCGCCGGGAAGGTCTGGCGCGCGTCGGTGGGGTCGTCGGCACCGGCCCAGGTGCCGTCGTCGGACCAGAGGAAGTGCGGCACCGGGGAGGCGACGCGGTCGATGCGGGTGAGCTCACGGACCCAGAAGTGCAGGTCCACGCTCAGCGCGTCCCGGCCGTGCAGGGCACGCACGTGGCTGAGTGCGGCGATCAGCCCTTCCAGGGCGGTCTGGTAGAGCGCGAGCGTCTCGGCGTCCTCCACAGGCCCGACCAGCGCACGCAGCAGCTCCGGGTAGCCGGTCGCCTGGGCGGCTGTCTCCACCAGGGTGTGCACGTCCGGGTGGCGGCGGACCAGATCCAGCAGGGTCGGCTCCCCCTCGGCACCGGCGCGGTCGATCGCGTCCGGGTCCGCGTGAAGGGCGCGCAGCACGTGGCCGGTCACAGCGGCCGGGTCCTCCCCCAGCGCCGTCACACCGGCGGCGAGCTCGGCCAGGGGCGCGCCGCGCAGCTCGCGCAGCCGCACCGGTTCCAGCGCCTCGCCTGCCGCCAGCCCGGCCCACTCGTGAAGGCTCAGCAGCGTCTCGGTCACCACGGCGTCGGGGCCGAACCTCTCCCCGAACACGGTGTGCGCGAAGTCGAGCATCACGGTGGGGTCGGACTTGTCTCCGAGCGTCGCGGAGGTCGCCACGGGGGTGATCTTCCCCAGCGGCCGTGCCCAGTCTTCGGCGGTCAGCGCCGGGTCGTCCTGGTGCCAGTGGCTCTTCAGGGCCAGGCCGAGGCGGCGCAGGAGCATGGCCACGTCGGTGCCCTGTGCGCCGTCGTAGGTGTGGAACTCGTCCAGCACCAGGTACTGCAGAGAGGTGGCGGACTGGGCCCAGATCGGCTGGTCGTCCTCACGCAGCAGCAGCTGGTCCAGCATCTTGTAGTTCGTCAGCAGGATGTCCGGGGCGGTGTCCCGGATGGCGTGGCGGTCCGTGATCAGCCCCTTGTCCGAGACCGTGCCGCGGGTGCCGGCCTGGTTGCCGGTGTAGATCGCGGCGGTCACGGTGCTCAGGGCCGGGTCCCCGGTCAGGGTGGCGGTCAGGCGCCGAGCCTGGTCATCGGCCAGGGCGTTCATCGGGTAGAGGATGATCGCCTTCGTGCCAGTCACTCCGGCGCGCTTGGCGCGCAGTACGTGGTCCAGGATCGGGTGCAGGAAGGCTTCGGTCTTGCCGGAGCCGGTGCCGGTGGTGATGAGCGTGGGCTCGGGCCGCTGCCCCGCGCCCGTCCTGCCCAGGGAGGTCAGCCGGGCGTAGGCCTGCGCCTGGTGCCGGTACGGGGTGAACGGCGGCCGCCATTCCAGGTGGCCGGTCCAGTCCTCGTCCGCCGGGCGGAAGGGCAGGCGGAGCCGGGCGTAGGGGCCCTTGAACAGGCCGTTGGCCTGGTCCTCCAGGAACTCCTGGAGCTGCTGGCGGGGCTGGGCGTCCGCGAGGGCGAAGGTGGTGGTGAGGTAGTCCACCAGCCCGTCGGCGACGCGGCGGGCCTGCAGGGTGGGGAGCAGCTCGGGCATCAGCCCTCAGCCTCCTTCAGTCGGCGCTCGAACTCGGCGTAGGCGGTGCGGAAGTCCTCCTCGCGGTCCCGGGTGGCGAAGGGCAGCTCGTACTCGTAGGCCACGCCGGAGCCGGGGTGCACGGCGGTGCGCTCCTCCTGCGTCATGCGCTCGCCCTTCTTCTTCCACACGGACAGCACCTCGGTGGGGACGAGGCGGCCGTTGCGGTCGTAGGTGTACTTGTCCTGGTCGTAGCCGTGGAGCACGGCGAAGGTGGTGCGGTAGACCGTGCAGAGGTCCTCCACGTCCACGCCGAGCATCAGGGCCACCAGAGAGTCGATCTCCACCTGCGCGTTGCGGCGGTCCTCGGCCCGCCGCAGCGGCGTCTGGGCAGTCCACTGCTTCCCGACGACGGCACGCCCGTACCGTGGCAGGATCGCCTCATCCTGGGCGAAGGCCGGATCCCAGCACTCCTCCCACAGGTCTGCGTAGGCATCGGTGAGGCAATTGAGCTGCAGGGTGCGCAGGACCAGAGCCGGCAGGAGCGGGTGGTCGAGGGGGACCATGGGGAGGCGGTTGGCAGTTCCTCCCAGAATGTCTCCTTTCGGTGCGGCCCGGATGGAGAAGTCCGACAACAGCGCCCCGAGGACACCCTGCAGTGCAACGAGCGTCCGATTGTCGACGGACGAACCGCCAGCAGACATCACCGTATGCACATGCGCGGCCTTCGGGGGAATCAGTGCAGGGATGAGCGTCCGTTCCCCCGTGTTCGCAGCCATGCGCCGCCACGCCACACGGTAGAAGTCGCGGGCCGAGTACTCACGATCGTCGCCCCAGCGTGTGTACTGCTCGTTGTACACCTTCCGGTCTCCTGCGGGTGTGTAGGACGTCACGGGCAGAGCGTCCGGGCCCATAGCCTCGTGGTCCACAGCGGACCAGTCCTTGTTGCTACGCATGGATTCCCTGGGCGTTTTGACCAGTGGGGTGCTCACGTGCAGGTGTGGCCCCTGGAGGATGGCGTCCCTCCACGCCACCGGCCCCCAGTCCAGGGTGAAACGGCCCGCGGTACGGTCGGTGGTCTCGTTCCAGCCCGTAGAGAAGGACAGTCCCAGGGCCCCGATGCGGCCAGCCTGCGCCGTGGCGCTCAGTACGCGGGTCGCGGCCGAGTTCACCGTGTACAGCATGCGGGAAACTGACGGGTCCGTGGCCCCGGGGTCCGTCACGGAGGACCACAGCGTCAGGATGTCCGCGGTGACCTGCTGGATGCGCGCGGCATGCGGGCGCTGGTCCCAGCGGCCCTCGTGCTTGAAGCCCGGCTCCTCCCCAGAGCCGTCATGCACCAACGAGCGGCCCACTGTGTCCGGATGAAAGAGACCGGCAGCCTGGACGAAGTCCACCTCCTGGGCCTGTCCGTAGACGTGGATGCCGTACTGGACCAGGTTATGGATCTCGAACAGGCGCAGCTCGTTGATGAACTGCCAGTGCCGCCGCAGCCGCCGGTAGGTCTCTCGGCGAAGCGCGTGCGTCTTGTCATCAGTGAAGTGGGACTCAGGGTGGATGAGTGCCGCGATGCCGTCGGGCGCGGCGTGACGCCATACCTGGCCCATGAAGGCCCGGTAGAGATCTGGGCGTCCACCGAAGTTCGGGTACTCCGGAACTGAGGAGAGGTACTCGGCCACGGTCTTGGTGTCCGCCGTTGCGGAGACCACGAGGTCCTGCACGCCCGCCACAGCGAGGGCGAGTGGGCGGCGCTCCTTCTTCTGGGCGACGGACGGCTTGTGGGCCAACTGCCACCACGGGTCCCCCTCGGCCAGCAGGAGCTCGATCTCCACATCGGGCCGGACCCACGGCGGGTTGCCGACCTGCAGGTCGAAGCCGCCCCGGGCGAAGACAGCGGCGAAGTCCAGCTCCCAGTGGAAGAAGCCCTGGGCCTGGGCCACGCGCTCGCAGACCCTCAGCCACGGGTGGGCCTGCAGCACCTGGTCCACCGGCTTCGCATCCGCCAGCACGCGATCCCGCTGCTCGGTGTCTGCCAGCCCCTCCCAGTCGTCGTCCACCGTGAAGCTCGTCATCCACTTCCGAGACCGCCTCTCCGTGTCCCGGCCCAGAAGCATCTGCAGCGCATCGATCCACTGGTGCATGCTCGGCGGCGCCACCTCGGTCTCGATCAGCGGCCAGAACCAGAGCGCGCACCAGGCGTCCATGACACGGCGCAGCCGGCGGTAGGCGCCGTTCTGGTCCGCCAGGGACGCCTCGATCTGCTCGCGCGTCACGGCACTCCGCGTCGCCGGCACGTCGCGGCCCCAGAGGTCCAGGTCCCGGCCGGACTGCTGCTCGGCGAGCGTCAGGCGCCGCAGCGCCAGCGCCCACAGCTTCTCCGCGCGCTGGGTGAGGGCCTCGAGATCCTTCACCTGCTGGGCGGTCAGCTTGCGGCGCACGCCCGAACGCCACGCTCTCAGTGCCTTCACCTCGTCCGGCACCAGGTCCCGCACCTGCTTAGGCGCCTCCACGCCGGAGCCCCACCCTTCGGAGGGCAGCAGGAAGTGGAAGACGGAGCCGGAGGTGCCGGAGCCGTCGTCGTGAAGCTCGGAGAGCGGGCGGTCCTCCGGGACCGCCTTCATCCAGGACCGGTCCTTGCGCAGGTCACTGCCGGCATAGACGGACCGGCGGGCGCCGATCAGCGAGTTGCCGCGGCGCAGGCGCAGACCGAACCACGGGGCCTGCAGGCCCGTCACCATGGTGGACAGCCACAGGGACACCTCCGCCAGCTCCACCGCGGTGGCGTTGAGGTCCACGCCGTAGACCTGGTGCAGCGCGATGTGCGCCTTCACCTTCTGCAGCTCGTGCGGGTAGTCCTCCGGGTCGATGCGCCGGCCCAGCTCCTCCTGGCGGCGGGCGAGGTACTCGCGGGCCAGCTGGTCCACGGCCTCGATGGCGAACGCGCCCGAGCCGAGGGCCGGCTCGCAGACCGTGAGGGTCAGGATGTCCTCGGCGGAGGTGGTGGTGCCGTTCTGATCCAGCAGCTCCTCGAGTGCCTGCTGGACGGTGAAGCGGGTCAGCACCTCCGGTGTGTAGTAGGACGCCGACTGCTGACGTTCCCGGCCGGAGAGACGGTAGACGAACGTGCCGCGTGCGTGCCGGACGGCCTTGAGCTCGCCGGTGGCCGGGTCCTCGGCGCGCACGAAGTCCTTGGCCGCCAGATGGTCCGAACGGTCCACGGGGACCACCCAGGAGCCCTTCGAGGCGTCACCGCCCGGGGCGACCTCGTAGAGGTCCTCCTCCGCGAAGAAGCCGGTGTAGGACATCAGGCCCTCATAGACCGCGCCGAGCTGGTTGATGCCGAGCTCCGCGTAGGAGATGAAACCGCGGGCCCTGCCCTTCTGCTCCTTGGAGAGCAGCAGGTGCTGCAGCACCTGCTGGAGGGCGGCGTTGCCGAGCCGGACCTGGTCGATGTGGGCGGTGGCCTCCGGGCGGAACAGGTCCGCGCGCAGCGGCTGGAAGTCCAGGCCGGGGGCGCCGGCGTCCGGGTCCACGTCCCAGGGGCGGGGGCCTCGGTCCACGAGCTCGGTGAGCACACGAAGGGACTCATACAGGTGCGTGCCGTTGCGGGCCTGGCCGGTGGTCAGATCCACCAGGGTGAGCTCGCGGAGGCGGTCCACGGAGTAGCCCGAGTCGTACTCAGCGGCACCGGAGGGCAGGACGCCGAGCTCCGGGGAGGCCTCCGCGTAGAGCAGGAAGAGGATCCGATAGAGGTAGCGCAGGGACTGCACCGCCAACGGCTGCGCCTGGTCCTTCGGCAGCGGCTCCAGCCCGGCGGCGGCGCGGCGGGTGACGACCTCGTTGGCGATGACCTCGATGGAGCGGCGGACGCCCTCGCGCAGGTCCTCCGAGACGCCCACCGTGTGGCGGACGGACTCCTCCAGGGCCGTGGACCACCAGATGCCGCCCTCGGCGTCCGGGGCCAGGGACGCGGCCTCCAGAATGGTCAGGGCGCGGTCGATCTCCCCGCCGCGCTTGGCGTCATTGCGTTCGGCGACCAGCTGCAGGTCCACACCCAGGTAGCGGCCCTCGGCCCAGCGGGAGGCCTCGGCCACAATGCACCAGCGGCCGGCCAGGACCAGCGCGAACTGCGGGCCGTCCTCCGCCACGAACAGGGCGGAGAGCAGGCGGGCGGTGGAGGTGAAGGTCTCGGTGTCGGTGACGTACGGGGTGGCGAGGGTGGGCTCGTCCTTGGCGACCGCGTCCTCCACGGACTCGGCCGGGCGGGCCTGGATGATCGCCGCGGGGCGGGGCCCTCGATGCCCGTGGACGAGACGCGCAGCAGCGGGCCGTCCTGGGCAAGGGAGAACTCGCCGGTGCGGTAGCCGAGCACACGCAGCAGGTGCTCGGCGAGGTCTGAGGTCGCGGAGCCGGCATCCGGGTCCTGGTGGTCCTGAAGGTCCTGATGGTCCTCGGCGTCCGCGAGGGCGCCGATGCGGCGCTCCAGCTCCGCGCGCTCGGAGGTGAAGCGGGTGCGGGAGGTCTCCGCCTCAGCGGCGTCCCACTGCTTGCGGCGGGCCAGGACCAGGGCGTGGAAGGACTCCTTGGTGGCGTCCGAGGTGAAGAAGTGTTCGGAGAGCCAGTCCCCCACCACCACGAATGCGTCGCTCACTGCCATGACGTCAGCCCTCCTGCACGGGGTGGTCGGCGGGGACCACGAGCAGCAGCGGGCGCACCAGCTGGCGCGCCGGCGACTGGTCGCGGGCCATCTTCTCCTGGTCCTTCACAGACACGCGGCGCTGCTGCACCTGCACGCGCTGGACGAGGGCGTCCGCTTCCTCGTCCCAGTCTGCGGTGCGGCGGACCCACTGGTCCACGCGGTCCTGGGCGGCGGCCTCCGCGGCCGGGAAGACCAGCGAGCGCAGCTGCTCCCGGGCCTTCTCCACGGCCGGGCGGATGTAGGCGGTCAAGGATGCGGGGTCCGCCACGGCGCCGGGGTTGGAGACGGTGCCGGACAGGCCGACGGAGTCCAGCAGCTCCAGGGCAGAGGCACGGGTGTCCACCAGGGCGAAGCCGTCCTGGCCCATGGGGAAGGCCACGGACAGCCAGGCCGAGGTCACCACATGGCCCGCGCGGTTGGTGAGCGTGCCGTTGAGCAGGACGGTCGGATGCTCCACCGTGCCGCGGACCGCGAAGACCTCGTTGCGGCCGAGCGAGGCGAGCGCGCGGTCGCTGATCCAGTCCAACACCGGGTGGAGCGGGCCGAGGAAGTGGGCCTCCGGCCACGTGGAGTCCGAGGTGTCCGCCAGGGCCCTGGCGAGCAGGTCCTTGCCCTTCTGCCGGGTGGTGGCCAACGTGAGCTTCTCCTTCACGTGCCGGTCCTTCAGGTAGGACTGCGGCAGCACGTCCAGGCGGCCCGCCAGATCCGGCGGCGGGACCAGGGAGGCGATGTGCTCGTTCGCGTGCTCACGCCACAGGACGCCGCCGCCGCGTTCGGCCGGCGCCTGCTCCGGCCGCTCGAACACCTGCAGCAGCCCCTCCCTGAGGAAGGTCAGCGGATCGAGCGTGGAGGTGGCGGTGACCTCGGCCGACGAGCCGGGCGTGGCGGAGGCGGACGTGGCGGAGGTGGACGTGGCGGAGGTAGACGTGCCGGAGGTGGGCGCGGCGCTGGCCGATTCCGACGAGGACGAGGTGAGGGGCGAGGCGGAGGCCGGTGCCGTCGTCGTGGTTCCGGCCTGACGCGCGGCGGCCTTGGCCGCGAAGCGCGCGAACATGCCGGTGGGGCCCGGGCGGGAAGCCACCTCCGCCGGGCTGTCCACCACCGCGTCCAGATCCGCCTGACCGGCGAGGACCCTGCGGATGGCCTTCTCCTCGGCCTCGACGTCGTACTGGCCCATCAGGGAGGCGGCGTCGCCGAGGGTGGTGTGCGCCTCGTGCTCCTTCTCCACCAGGCGGGTGAGGACGCGAAGGTCCCCGGAGAACGTCGGGTGCGTGGGCTCGAGCAGCAGCGCCGTGATCTGCGGAGGCGTGCGCTGACCGTAACGGTCCACGCGGCCGTTGCGCTGCTCCAGACGGATCAGGGACCACGGGATGTCATAGTGCACCAGCTGATGGCACTGCAGGTGCAGGTTCACGCCCTCGGAGGCCACATCCCCGGTGACGAGCACGCGGATCGGCGAATGCGCCTGCTTGAAGGAGTCCACGATCTCCAGCTGCTCCTGGTCATTCAGGCCGCCGTGAAGGATGCGGACGGCGTCCTTGGGGAGCTTCAGGTCCTTGCGGAGCTTGTCCGCCAGCCAGCTGAGCGTGGCGATCCGCTCGGCGAAGACCACCGCGCGCGTGGGGTTCTTCGGGCCGACGCCGATGGTGGACAGGTGATCCAGGAGGGCACCGTACTTGCCCGAGTTCGTGGTGAGGGACGCCTGGTTGAGGGTGCGGAGGCGGGTGAGGTGCTCGATCTCCTGGGCCTCGGCGTGGTTCTCCGGGTGCAGGCGGGAGATGCGCTCCGCGATGGTCTCCTCCAGGGCCGCCGGGGAGGAGAGGAAGGCTTTGGCGAGGGTCCACGGGAACAGGCCGGAACCCTTGGAGTGCGGGGACCGGCCGGCGGCCGGGTGGAGCCAGACATCCGCGAGCTCCGCAGCGACCGCGTCCTCCTCCGGGGAGGCCGGGACCAGGCGGTTGCAGGGCTCCTTGCGCTCTGCCCAGGCCGCGCCCACCACCCGGGCGACCTCCGGGCTGTGACGGTGGCGGCGCAGGACCAGCCGGTCCACCTCGTCCTCGATCACGGTGCCGTCCGGACGGACCGCCGTGGGCTCCAGCAGGCGGATCAGCTCCGCGAAGGACTCGGCCTTGCCGTTGTGCGGGGTGGCCGAGGCGAGGATCAGGGCATCCGTCTGCGGGGCAAGGACGGAGGCGAGGCGGTTGTTCTGGGTGGACGAGTTGGTGATGTTGTGCGACTCGTCGATGACCACCGCGTCCCAACGGTGGTGGCGCAGGTGCTGGACATAGCGGTCCGACTTCAGGGTGTCGATGGAGATGATCACGCGCTTGAAGAAGGAGAACGGGTTGCGGGTGGCCGGCAGCTGCTGGCGCACCCGCTGGATGCCGAGCGAGTCCAGGCGCACGAACGGAAGCGCGAAGCGGGTCCACATCTCATGCTGCATCTGCTCGAGCACATGACGCGGGGTGACGATCAGGATGCGCTCGCCCCGGCCACGGCGAACCAGCTCGGAGAGGATCATGCCGATCTCCAGGGTCTTACCGAGGCCGACCGCGTCCGCCAGGAGGATGCGGGGACGCAGGTTCGCCGGGTCCAGGGCGCGGCGGACCGCCTCCTGCTGATACGGCAACGGGTCCGCAAGGCACTCGGCGGAGACGGTGATGGACTGGTCGTTCACCGGCAGCGGGGACTTGCGCAGGGTCGCTTCGGTCCAGAGGCGGGAGGTGCGGTGGGACGGGGAGTCGTCGCCGACCACCGTGGCGGCCGCAGGGTCCAGGACCTGGATGTGGTCGAGGCGCTGGTAGAAGGAGGCGTGCGTGTCCCGAACGAGCTCCGTGAGACCACGGACCGAGAGCAGCGCGCCGTCCTGCGTCTGTTCGACGCCGGTGACGAGCCACTCCTCATCACGGACGACGACCACCGATCCCGGCGCAACGGCAAGCTCAGCGGTCTCTGTCACGGGGACTCCTTCGTCAGGGAGAGACAGGGTGAGTCTCACTCTATGCAAAGGACGCAGGGCCGGGCGACGGGGAGGTGGGGGCGGAATGGTGGGGGCGGAAAGGTGGACCGAGAAGGTCCAGGGAAGGAGGTCGACGACCCTGGCCGGTCTCCATAACGAGTACTGGGTTCTCTCATCTGTGGTATCCACAGTCCCGCCGGATCCCTCGCCTGATGATCTCCGCGCGGATAGACTGGCTCGACATCGCCAGGGCACACCGTCCGCGCCTCCGCGATCACCACCCACCACCCCAGAGAGCCCATCATGACCTCGCAGCCCACCACTGCGGGAGCACAGCGGAACCGTGTCAGCTCCCGCATGCGCAAGATCCAGCGCAAGCGCGCTGAGCAGAAGACCGCATATTCGCAGGCCCTCAGGGTCGCCCACGCTCGGCTTTCGGACCCTGCCTACGTTCAGCGACTGCGCGCCGCGGCGCCCTCGGTGGATTCCTCAAAACTCCGGAGCTCCTGACCTTCTGCTGCCGGCGCTATGAAATGGGTCGAAGGCAGTACACGGCACCACCGTGATCTGAAGACCTTCACGTGCGCCGATCCCAACGGGACGACTTTCGACAGGTTTCGGCGGCAGAAGGTCCACTCCATGCCATGGGCGCTCGAAGTCCAGAGGTCTCTACGCCGGTGGAACTTCGCGCGCAATCGACACAAGCGGATGAGGCTCGGATACGCCGAGCCTGAGGGAGCCCTCCTGGGAGTCACCGTCGTCAGCGGACCGGTTGCCTCTGCCGATGCGTCAGGAAGACATCTGATCTACACAGTCGATTTCATGGCCGTCGCGTTCGAGAGCCAGGGATCCCGGCTTGGCAATGAAGTCCTCGCAGAGGCCCTCGACTGCGTCGCGGACGACGCCACCGGCCACGTCGATGGCTCGGCGCCGTCCGAGGTGCTGGTGCAGGCCGTGGTTCATCAGTCCAACGTGCCAGCGCAGAGGTTGCTGGAGGCATTCGGATTCGCCTTCGTCGAGGACATCCCGGCGACGGAGAAGAACGCCAAGGGCAAGACGACGAGCACCCAGATCTACGGTCTCTGGGTCGCCCAGCTGACGTTGCTCTGAGTTGGCCGGAAAGCACGCAAGGGCGGGACGAGCTGCAGCTCGTCCCGCCCTTGATCGTCTCGTCTGTCCCCGTCCGGGCGCCTCCCGTTTCGTCAGCGAAAGCGCCCCGGGACTCGACCGTTTCCCGAACGAAAGCGCCCCGGGACTCGACGGTTTCCCGAACGAAAACGCCGGGGACCCAACGCCTCGTCACTCGACGCGGACGACCTTCTCCTCCACCGGGTCCTCGTCCTTCGGGAACGCCGCCACCAGAGCCTTGGCCATGTGCTCGGCCTTGGCCTCGGAGCCCTCGGCGTTGTTGTGGTTCGCGTCGTTCTCCAGGAACCACTCGGGGTGCGGGGTGGCGTCGGCGGACCAGTCGTAGATGCGCAGGTTGTCGTACCGGTCGGTGGCCTCCACCAGGGACGCGTTGAGCTTCTGGATGTTCTCGTTGGCGTAGTGCGGGTTGTTGGTCCACGGCATGGTGATGCCGTTGACCCAGAGGACGGGCTTGCCCTCGGAGGCCTCCATCACGCCGGCGATGCGCTTTTCGGTGCTGGAGAAGTCGTCCTGGCTGGCCATGTTCGCGGCGTCGTTGAGGCCCACGTTGACCACCCAGCAGCCGTTCTCGCCGAGTTCGCCGGCGTGCTCGCGCATGGTGTCCGGGGCGTTGGTGCCCTTCTCACCGGGGTTGAGCTCGGACGGCTCGAGGGTCTCGATCATGGAGCGGCCTCCGGCCACCTCTTCGACGACGGTCTGCACGCCCACGGCCTCGTACTGGGCGGTGATGCGCTTGGCCGGGTCTTTCACCATGGTCAGGGAGTTGTTGGACGGGCCGATGGACGTGGAGTCACCGATGTGGACCACGGTCTCACAGGACGTCTCGGTCGCGGCGGGGCGGGCCACGGGCTTCGTCGGCGTCGGCGACGCCACGGCACCCTCGCCGTCCGGTTCCCCGGCGGAGGTCTCGGCCTGCTTCGCCTGCTCCTCCCGGGCGATCTCCACCACGGACTTCTGCGGCAACGCGGCGATGCCGACCATCGCGCCGATCGCCAGGAGTGTCACGCCCACGGATCCGGCGGCCAGCACGCCGCGGCCGGCGACCTTCGGCACCGGGGTCTGCTCCACCTGGGCGCGGGAGGCACGGACGTCGCCCTCAGACACCTCGGCGCGCTGGGCACGGGCCTTGCGCTGGGCCTTGCCGGTGATCAGCGGAAGGAAGCCGTGCCGGCGGATCGGGTCCTCCACGAACCGCCAGGACAGCTCCGCCAACACCACGGTCAGCGCCACGACCACCAGGCCGCGCCACACGTCCTGGCCGTACAGGGTGCGCTCCGGCAGGAACGCGACCACAGGCATGTGCCACAGGTAGATGCCGTAGGACCGCTCGCCGATCCAGCGCAGCGGCGCGATGCCGAGCACCCGGTTGGTCCAGGACTGGGCGTGGATCAGCGGCATCAGCACGAGGATCGTGGAGACCGTCAGCGCGGCGATGCCCCAGGTGTAGAGGCTGTGGTCCAGCTGGTCGGTGGTGGCGGCCAGGTAGAGGATGCCGGCCACGCCGAGCGCACCCAGGATGTCCAGGGTCCACAGGGCCTTCTCGGATTGGATCTTCGCGACCTTCTTCGGCCGCCACAGCATCGCCAGCACGGCGCCCCAGAGCAGGCCGCCGGCGCGGGTGTCGGTGCCCTCGTAGGCGCGGGTGGAGTCGCCGGTCGGGTCGGCCAGCATCGCCAGCAGGACGAAGGAGAGCGCGCCCAGCACGAAGGTGGTCACGGCGGCCTTCGCGAACGCGGCCCCGGTGCCCTCGCCGTCCTTCTTGGCCTTGAACAGGGTGAGCATGCCGAGCAGCAGCAGCGGCCACACCACGTAGAACTGCTCCTCCACCGCCAGGGACCACAGGTGGTCCAGCGGGGAGGGCCCGTCGAACTGCTCGAAGTAGGAGCCGCCGGTGAAGATCGTGTGCCAGTTCGCCACGTAGATCAGGGCGAAGAACGCCTGTTCGCCGCGGTCCCCGAGCTTGTCCGGGTGGACGACCATGGTGGCCACCATCACCACGATCAGCAGCAGCACCACCGCCGGCAGCAGGCGGCGGAAGCGGCGGATCCAGAAGTGCCTGAGGTCCAGGTCCCCGTGCTTCTCCCAGCGGTTGAGCAGGAGCATGGTGATGAGGAAGCCGGACAGCGTGAAGAAGACGCCGACGCCAAGCAGGCCGCCGCTCGTTCCGGGCACGCCGATGTGGTAGGCGACCACGAGGCCCACGGCGATCGTCCTGAGACCGTCCAGACCTGGATAGTAGGCCGCAGACTTGTTGACCGGACGAGGCAAGGGGACGCTCCTCACGTGCGGGGGACGGAACGCCCGCGCGGGGCGATGCTCCGGCACGGACGAGGGCGCGGCCGCCCCCGGCGGAGACGGACCACAGTCTCCAAGAATCTCACAGTGCGCCCGCGCGTGCACGCGTTCGTGCGACGTCTCACTACTGTGGACGCATGGCCCGCGACCTGCCCTCCACCCCCTCCCCCGCCGTCCTGCGGCGAGTCGCCGTGGACGCCGCCGCCGGGTGCGTGCCGGCCCTGCGGGCCGCCTTCCGCGCCGGCCCCTGTGTCCCGACGACGGCCGCCCACCCGAGCCTGAAGACCAACCACCACGACCTGGTCACCGAGTACGACCGCGCCACCGAGGCCGCACTGGTGCGCGCCCTGACGGACGCCGTCCCGGGGTCGCAGGTCCTCGGCGAGGAGACCGGCGCCCACGGGGACCCGCACCATCCGCTGCGGTGGATCGTGGACCCGATCGACGGCACCTCGAACTTCACGCACGGCTTCGCGATGTTCTCCGTCTCGATCGCCGCGGAGGTGGACGGCGAGCTCGTCGCCGCGGCGATCGCGGATCCGGCCGCCGGGCAGGTGTTCTCCTCGGACCACACCGGCGCCTGGCTCGCCGACCTCCGACTGTCCTCCCCCAACACCGCTGTCCCGCCCTGCCCCGACAGCTCCGAGAAGGCGAGCGACGCGCCGGAGGCCGCTGCCGTCGTCGTGACGGACGAACGTCCCCTGGCCGAGGTGTCCCGCCCGGCCCCGGACGCGGCACTCGGCGAGCACGGCCTGAACCTGGTGACCTCCTACCCTGCCGGCGAGGCCCTGGCCCTGGAGGGGTCGGCGGCGCTGGAGCGGTTCGGCGAGCTGGTGCGCACGTACGCCACGGTCCGGCGGACGGTCTCCGGCGCCCTGGAGCTGGCGTACACGGCGGCCGGCTGGGCGGACGCGGCCCTCTACGTGGACACGAAGCCGTGGGACGTGGCCGCCGGCGTGCACCTGCTGCGCGCCGCCGGCGGCACCTGGGTCGGCGGGGACCACACGACCCCGTTCGCCCTGGCCCTGGCCCCGGGCCGGAGCGCCCCCACAGCCCTGCGGGTCCTGGACGACATCATCCGGACGCGGCTCACCGCCGGGACCTAGACTGGGGAGAGGAACCAGATCGCCTGGGAACAGGCAGCGAGGAGGTCCCCGCATGACTGACACCGACAAGCCGTCCATGATGAACGTCACCCGCGACTCGGGGTCGCCGATGATGTTCGAGCACGCCGACGGGGAGCCGGTTCTGGTCCTGTCCGAGGAGCAGTGCTGGAAGCTGCTGCGCCGCACCCAGCACGCCCGCCTCGGCCTGGCCGTGAACGGGGAGCCGGACATCGTGCCCGTGAACGTCGCCTGGGGCGAGGGCAAGGCCTACTTCCGCACGGCGCCGGGCTCCAAGCTCGCCGAGCTGACCATCAACCCGAGCGTGGTGCTGCAGGCGGACGGCATCCTCTCGGACCAGGCCTGGTCCGTCCTGGCCCGCGGCACCGCCCGCAGGCTGGAGACCGAGGAGGAGATCGCCCACGCCGAGTCCCTCTGCATCGCCCCGTGGGTGCCCACCCTCAAGGACTTCTACGTGGAGATCGACATCACCTCTGTGACCGGCCGTCACTTCGCCTTCGGCACCCACCCGGAGCGCGACGGCACCCACCCGAACGACTGATCAGCCGGACACCAGCAAGGCCCCGGTGAGCACAGGCTCACCGGGGCCTTGCGTGTGAACTTGCGTGTGAAGGAGGCCGGGCTCAGGCAGTCTCGGCGGCCACGGACCTGCCGGCGGTGCGGCCGGAGAACAGGCAGCCGCCGAGGAAGGTGCCCTCCAGCGCACGGAAGCCGTGCATGCCTCCGCCGCCGAAGCCGGCCGCCTCGCCCGCGGCATACAGGCCCGGGATGACCTGGCCGCCGGCGTCCAAGGCACGGGAGTGCAGGTCCGTGTGCAGGCCGCCGAGGGTCTTGCGGGTCAGGGTGTGCAGGCGCACGGCGATCAGCGGGCCGGCCTTCGGATCGGTCAGCCGGTGCGGGGGCACGGTGCGGATCAGCTTGTCCCCGAGGTACCTCCGGGCCGCGCGGACCTCGTCCAGCTGCGGGTCCGCGCCGGGGCGCTCGGCGCCGGCCTCGTGCTGGGCGACGGCGGCCTGCACGGCGGCCTCATCCACCCTCGGCCCCTCCGGGACCAGGGCGTTCATCTTCGCCACGAGCTCACCGACGGTGTCCGCGGTGACGAAGTCCTCTCCCTTCTCCAGGAAGTCGCGCACCGGGCCCGGCATGTCCTGGGTGACGCGGCCGAGGACCTGGCGGACGGAGCGGCCGGTCAGATCCGGGTTCTGCTCCGACCCGGACAGGGCGAACTCCTTGCCGATGATCCTGTGGTTCAGCACGAACCAGGAGTGCTCGCCGGCCGGGTCCGTGCGGGCGCGCTGCGGTGCCGAGGCCGAGGCGCCGCGCAGCTCACCGAGGGTGCCGAGGGTGTCGAAGCCGGGCCAGCGCGGGTGCGGCAGACGCCGGCCGGTGGCGTCCAGCCAGAGCGAGGACGGGCCGGGCAGGATGCGGATGCCGTGGCCGGGCCAGATCGGGTCCCAGTTCTTGATGCCCTCGGTGTAGTGCCACATGCGGTCCGGGTGCAGCAGGCGGGCGCCGGCCCGCTCGGCCACCGTGATGCCGGAACCGTCCACATAGGCGGGCACGCCGGAGAGCATGTCCTGCGGGGCCGGGCCGAGGCGGTCCGGCCAGACCTCCCGGACCCGCTCATGGTCCGCCCCCACACCTCCGGTGGCCACCACCACGGCCGCGGACTCGATCCGGAAGTCCCCCACCACGGTGCGGTTCGAGGCGGTGCCGCGGGCGCCGTCGTCGTCCGCCAGGACCTGGCCGGCCACGCCGGTGACGGCACCGCCGGAGGTGAGCAGCTCGGTGACGCGGTGGCGGGGCAGATAGGTGAGGCGGCCGTCGAAGGCGGCCTGCTCCACCACGCGGGAGAACGGCTCCACCACCCCCGGGCCGGTGCCCCAGCTGATGTGGAAGCGCGGCACGGAGTTGCCGCCCACACCCGGAGCCGGGACCTTGCGCTCGGCCCAGCCGACCACCGGGAACAGCCGGTGGCCGCGCTCGCGCAGCCACGCCCGCTTCTCCTGGTGGGCGAAGTGCACATAGGCCTCCGCCCAGGCTTTCGGGAGAGCATCCTCCGGGCCGGTGAAGCCGGCGGTGGCCTGCCAGTCGGACCAGGCCAGCTCGACGGAGTCCTTCACGCCCAGCCGGCGCTGCTCCGGGGAGTCCACCAGGAACAGGCCGCCGAAGGACCAGTACGCCTGGCCGCCGAGGTCCGCGGCGCGCTCCTGGTCCACCAGCACCACGCGTCGGCCGGCCTCCAGCAGCTCCACCGTGGCCACCAGCCCGGCCAGGCCGTGGCCCAGGACCACGGCGTCCGCGCCGCGGGTGCTGGAGGCGGGGAGGGAAGCGGAGGTCGGGTCGTGACGGCCGGTATGGCTGGGGGTGCCGGCGGCGGAAGTGCTCATAGGCCGAGCCTAGATGAGAGATGGATCACGCAGTGAATCCGGAGCCCGGTACCGTCCGCCCCGTGGACGGGCACCCGGTACCGTCCGCCTCGTGGACCCACGGCCGGCACCCCTCCGCAGGGGTGCCGGCCGTGGGTCGTCGGGGAAGGCTCCGGAACGTGTTCCGAGGCCCCGAAAGGGTCAGACCTCCGGGGCCTCGCCGAGGTGGCTCGGGGCCCACATGGCGAGCGTGGTCTGCACGACCACCACGTTCGGGCCCTCGGCGGCGAGGTTCCGCTCGAGCGCCTCGCGGACGTCCTCCACGGCCACGGTCTCGGCCGGGATGCCGAAGGACTCGGCCAGCTTCGCGAAGTCCGGGCGGTCCAGCTCGGTGGCAGTGGCCTGGCCGAAGGCGCCCTCCATGTACTCACGGAGGATGCCGTAGCCGCCGTCGTCGATGATCAGCCAGGTGACCGCGGCGTTGTGCTGCCGGGCGGCGGCGAGTTCGGCGATGGAGTACATCGAGGAGCCGTCGCCGGCCACGGCCAGCACGCGGCCGTCGATGCCGGTCTTGCCCTGCTGCGCCAGCCCGAGCGCACCGCCGAAGGCGGCGGGGAAGCCGTAGCCGAGGCCGCCGGCGCCCTGCGCGGAGTGGAACTGCCCGGACCGGGCGTCCCAGCAGTTCCAGCCCCAGTACGCGGCGATCGTCATGTCCCAGAAGGTCTGCATGGACTCCGGCACAGCGGCGCGGATGTCCTCCATGAACTGCCGCTCACGGCTCAGGTCCTGCGCGTCCAGGCGTGCGGTCACGCGGGCGTTGACCTCGGCCACCTTCTGCCGGGCGGACTTCCCGCCCCAGGCGGCGGCGTCGGCCTCGCGCGCCGGCACGGCAAGCTCGGTGGAGATCGACTTCATGCCCAGGACGTTGAGGCCCTCGAGGTACGGGTGCGGCTCGAGGACCTCCCCACGCAGGGCGGCGGCCAGGGCGGCCAGGGCCGAACCGGCGTCCGCACGGATGCCGAGGGTCGGGTGGTTGGTCTCCAGCACACGCGGCTCCGCGTCGATCTGGATCAGGCGGCCGCGCGGCTCCAGGGTGAAGTAGTTCGAGGTGACCTCGCCCAGGGACGAGCCGACCACGAGGAGCACGTCGGCCTCCTCCAGGACCTCGGTCACGTAGCGGTCCTCCACCCACGCACCCAGGGACAGCGGGTGCTCCCAGGGGAACGCGGTGTTGCCGCCGGGCGAGCAGACCACCGGGGCCTGCAAATGCTCGGCGACCTGCTTCAAGGACTCCATCGCCCCACGGCCGGAGCGGCGCACACCGCCGCCGGCGACGACCGCGACCTTCTCGGCGCCGCCGAGCCAGCGGGCGGCCTCCTCCACGAGCTCCGCACGCGGCGGGTGCTCGTAGGGCACGGCGAGCGCGTCGCGCACCGGCGGGACCTGGACCTCGCCGAGCAGCACGTCCTGCGGGATCTCCACCCACACCGGCCCCTGGGGCACGGTGATGGCCTCGGCCCAGGCGTCCTGGATGGCCGAGGGGATGCCGGAGGCGTGGTGGACGGTGTGCTGGGCCTTGGTGACGTTCTTGGCCGAGGCCTTCTGGTCGTCCAGCTGGTGGATCATGCCCTTGCGGCGGGCGCCCAGGCCCGAGAGCGGGATCTGGGAGGCGATGACCACCATGGGAATGCCCGTGGCGTAGGCCTCCTGCAGGCCGGCCAGGGAGGTCAGGGCGCCGGGGCCGGTGGACAGGAACAGCACACCGACCTCGCCGGTGGCGCGGGCGTAGCCGTCCGCGGCGAACGCGGCGTTGTTCTCCACGCGGTTGGAGACGAACTCCAGCGAGGAGCGGGACAGCGCATCGAACAGGCCCAGGGCGTGCTGGCCCGGGATGCCGAACACGGTGCGTGCACCGAGCGCGGTGAGGGTCTCGACGGCGAGGTCCCCTCCGTTGCGGCGCGGGGCGTCTGCGGCGTTCATGCGGTCTCCTCCTGTGCCTGCTCGGCACGACGGTCGGCCATCAGGGTGATCAGGTCATAGGCGACGTGGGAGGCGGCCACACCGGTGATCTCGGCGTGGTCATAGGCCGGGGCGACCTCCACCACGTCGGCGCCGACGAGGTTCATGCCGCGCAGGCCGCGCAGGATCTCCAGCAGCTCGCGGGAGGTCATGCCGCCGGCCTCCGGGGTGCCGGTGCCCGGGGCGTGGGCCGGGTCCAACACGTCGATGTCCACGGAGATGTACAGCGGGCGGTCGCCGATGCGCTGGCGCAGGGCGTCTACGACCTCGTCCACACCCTTCCTGAAGACGTCGGAGGAGGTGACGATGCCGAAGCCGAGACGGTGGTCCTCGTCCAGGTCCTTCTTGCCGTACAGCGGACCACGGGTGCCGACGTGGGAGATCGCCTCGGTGTCCAGGATGCCCTCCTCCACCGCACGGCGGAACGGGGTGCCGTGGGTGTACTCGGCACCGAAGTAGGTGTCCCAGGTGTCCAGGTGGGCGTCGAAGTGCAGCAGGGCCACCGGCTCACCGGCGCGGGCGGAGGCGGCGCGCAGCAGCGGCAGGGCGATGGTGTGGTCGCCGCCGATGGTCATCAGCGAGGAGCCGTCCTCGGTGAGGTCCATGGCGTCCTGCTGGATCATCTCGATGGCCTCGTTGATGTTGAAGGGGTTCACGGCCATGTCCCCGGCGTCCACCACCTGGGCCTGGGCGAACGGGGAGGTGTCCGTGGCGGGGTTGTACGGGCGCAGCAGGCGGGAGGACTGGCGGACGTGGCCGGAGCCGAAGCGGGCGCCCGGGCGGTAGGAGACGCCGGCGTCGAACGGCACGCCGACCACCTTGATCTCCGGGTCGATGCCGGCGGCCTGTGCCTCGTCCAGGCGCGGCAGCAGGGCGTAGGTGGGGGCGCCGCCGAAGCGGGGCACGAGGGCGGAGTTCACGGGGCCGAGGCGGCCGTTCTCCTCGACGCGGGGGATCTCGAGCATCTGGATGTCCTCTCTGGGCGGTTCGGTTCGTTCTGGTCGGTCTGGTCTGTCCGGCGCGGGCGTGCCGCACGGTTCACGCGTGGCCCACGAGGGTCCACAGCACGACGGCGGGGCGGTCGTCCGGATTGGCCCACGAGTGAGGCTCGCGGCCGGGGAAGGTGACGGTGTCCCCCTCCTCCAACAGGTGCACGGCCTCGGTGGTCCGCAGCTCGAGGCGGCCGGTGACCACGTGCACCGCCTCCACGCGGCAGTCCACGGTGTACAGCTCCGTCTCCCCGCGGCCGTGCGGCGCGATGTCAGCGCGCAGGATCTGCAGGTCGCGACTGCCGCGCGGGGTGATCAGGCGCTCGCGGATGCCCTCGCCGCCGAGGCTGACCGCGGGGGCGTCGGCGAGGCGCACGACCGTCACCTCGGGCGCGTCCAGGACGTCGCCCGGGCTCGCGCCGAGCACCTGGCACAGGGTCACGAGCGTGCTCACGGACGGACTCGTCAGGTCCCGCTCGAGGCGGGAGAGGAAGCCCTTGCTGACGCCGGCCGCCTCGGCCAGCTGGGCCACGGTGAGCCGCCGCGCCTCGCGCAGCGCGCGCAGCCGGCGGCCGATCAAGGCCTGGGCCGGTGCGGTCTCGAGCGGGAGGGCCTTCATCGCGTTCCTCCCGACGTCGGCCAGGCGAGGACGCGGGCCGGGGCGCCGTCGCCCCCGGCCAGGGGCAGCGGATGCACCTCGAGCCGGAGGCGGGCGGACCAGTCAGTGCTCGGCGCCGCTCCTGCGGGGCGGAGCGCGTCCAGCCCCACGAGGTTCTCGACGAGGATCCCGTCGCCACCGAGGAAGATCGCGTGGGCCGGGAAGTCGGGCTCACCGGCGAGCCCGGTGGGATCGGGACTGAGCATGTCCACCCCTAACAGACGGATGCCACGATCCCACAGCATGGCCGCGGCCTCTCCTGTGAGGAAGGGATGACGCGCGCGGAGGAGGTCGTCGCGCCAGTGTCGATCCCAGCCCGTGGCCAGCAGGAGTCGGGGGGGCGTCCGCGCATCTGTGCCAGGCAGGAGGGGGGCCAAGCGCACGGCGGAGATCGACTCCCCGGAGCCGAGCCCGACCAGACCGAGGACGAGGGCATCCCCGCACAGCTCGTCCCAGGTCAGCCCCTCGACGGTGCGGCCGCCCGGCACGGTGTGGCACGCGGCGTCCACGTGGGTGCCGGCATGCGAGCCGATCGCGAGGGCCATGACCGCGACCCCGTCCTGGGCGACGGTGAGGGCGGGACGGATACGCACACTCGGATCACCCGGGTACACGGGCATGCGGTCCTCCAGGGGGCGCGAGAGGAGCAGGGGGGGCAACGGAGTCAGGCGCCACGGCGTCCCTCGATCGACGCGCCGGCCTCGGGGCGGGCCTCCGGCCGGTGACGCGGCCAGGCGAGCAAGGCGTAGAGAAGGGCGCTCAGGAGGAACACCGGGACGGTGGCACCGACGGGACTGGGCAACACGTCCGTGAGCAGCCACGACGTCGCGGCGCCGACGGCCCACACGGCGACTGCTCGCCAGTGGACTCCCCCGCGGAACCAGGCGCGCGGGCCACGGGCCACGAGCACGTCCAGGGTGATGCGGCGGCCCTGGAGCACGTAGTCCACGAGGATCACAGCGAATACCGGCACGAAGAAGGTGCCGATCAGCGCAAGGAAATCGGTGAAGCGGGTGAGCAGGTCGAACCACATCGCACCGATGACGCTCACCGCGCCGAGCACCAGGGCGACGGGCACGAACGGAAGGGGCCGGCTCAGCGAGGCGTGGGTGACCGACGTCGCCATCCCGTAGACCACCATCGTGTTCGTGGCCATGACCGAGAGGAACATCACCACGGCCAGCGGCCATCCGAAAGCCGCGACGAGGGTCGCCGGATCGAACGGGGTGGCCGCGGCGTCGCCCAGGAGCACATGAGCGAAGGCCGTGAGGCCCAGGCTCATCGCGATGACGGTGGACAGGGTGTAGCCGATGCCAGAGCCCAGCGCGGCCGCGCGCGGGGTGCTCGCGTTCCGGGTGATGTCGGCGGAGAGGACGGTCCACGAGATGGCCGTGGCGAAGACGAGATCGAAGGCGAGGGCGGGAGTCAGCCCGACGGCGGGGTCCACCGGGATCGACGCCAGCTCGGCCGGGCCGTGGGCACGGAAGGCGGTGACGAAGATCCCGCCCATCACGGCGAGCATCACGAGGGCGAGCCAGGGTTCGATCCGCGCGATGCCCTCGTGCCCGAGGATCGCCAGGGCCACGACGACGAGCTGGCACAGGACCGCGAAGAGCAACGGCGAGGAGAATCCGGTGGCCGCGAACACCAGGGCGTCCACCGCGAGACCGGCCAGCATGGCCTGCACCCAGGACCACCCCATCAGGACCACCACGTTGAACGTCACCGGCAACAGAGATCCGCGGTGGCCGAAGGCCGCACGGGTCAGCGCCATGGTGGGCAGACCGGTGCGGGCACCGATGACCCCGACCCCCACCAGGACGAGGGCGCCGAGGACGGTGCCGAGCACGATGCTTGTCAAGGCGGTGGCATAGGAGACCCCGGGCTGGAAGAGGGTTCCCGTCAGGAGGGTGGTGACCACGAGGTTGGCGGCCAGCCAGATCAGGAGCATGCGGAGCGTGCTCACGGTGCCGCGGGGCGGCGTCTGGACGACCTGCTCGGACACACGCGCTCCTCTCTTCTCTCGTTCTCTCGGCCCGGAGCCTGCGCCCCGTCACCCTGGACGGCATGTTGCCCGATGGACAACATATGTTTACCGTAGACCCTGATCGTGTGATCGGCAACACGCTGGTCGCGCCCCGCCCGCCCACAGCGCCTCCGCATCCCCGGCGCCGTGGATCCCCTCGCCCCAAGGACCGCCCGTGACCCTCAACCTGACCATCGTCGCCGTCTACCTGGTCGGCATGCTCGCCTTCGGCTGGTGGGGCAAGACCCGCGCCGCCAGCTCGGAGGACTACCTCGTGGCGGGCCGCCGCCTCGGGCCGGTGCTGTTCACCGGCACCATGGCCGCCGTCGTGCTCGGCGGCGCCGCCACCGTGGGCGGCGTCGGCCTGGGCTACGAGTTCGGGCTCTCCGGCGCGTGGCTCGTGGCCGCCATCGGCGTCGGCGTACTCATCCTGTCGGTGGCGTTCGCCCCGATCCTGGCCCGTCTGAAGATCTACACCGTCTCGCAGATGCTCCGCCTGCGGTACGGCCGTGGCGGGGCCTCCCACGCCTCCTCCTTCGTGATGCTCGCCTACACGCTCATGCTCGCCGCCACCTCCACGGGCGCCTACGCGTCGATCTTCGTGGTGCTCTTCGGCTGGGACCGCTGGCTGTCCGTCCTGGTGGGCGGCGGCATCGTGCTGGCCTACTCCGTGCTCGGCGGCATGTGGTCCATCACCCTGGCGGACATGGCCCAGTTCCTCATCATGACCATCGGCCTGTTCGCCCTCATGCTCCCCCTCTCCCTGGCCAACGCCGGCGGCTGGGGTGCCATGCAGGAACGCCTGGGCGCCGAGTTCTTCCGCTGGGACGGGATCGGCGTGCAGTCGATCGTCACCTACTTCGTGATCTACACCCTCGGCCTGCTGATCGGCCAGGACGTCTGGCAGCGCGTGTTCACGGCCCGCTCCCCGCGCGTGGCCCAGATCGGCGGCGCCACCGCGGGGCTGTACTGCATCGTCTACGGCGTCGCCGGCGCCCTGATCGGCATGGCCGCGCGCACGGTGACCGCGGACATCGCCACCACGGACGACGTGTTCGCGTGGGTCGCCCAGAACCTGCTGCCCGTCGGCGTGGGCGGCGTGGCCCTGGCGGCCGCCGTCGCGGCCATGATGTCCACCGCCTCGGGGGCGATCATCGCGGCTTCGACCGTGATGCGCACCGACATCCTCCCGATCCTCCGCGGCGAGGCCACCGCCTCCGAGGACGGCGTCACCACCGAGGACGCGGCCACGGAGACCACGGCGGAGCTCGCCTCGAACCGCGGCTGGGTGCTGCTGCTCGGCGCCGTCGTGCTGGGGCTGGCGATCGTCGTCCCGGACGTGGTGGCGGCCCTGACCATCGCGTACGACATCCTCGTGGGCGGCCTGTTCGTCGCGATCGTCGGCGGCCTCGTGTGGAAGCGCGGCACCGGCACGGCGGCCCTGTGGTCCATGGTGGTCGGTACGGTGGGCACCCTCGGCACCATGGGCTGGCTCGAGCTGAACGCGGCCGAGCCCTTCGAGGGGGTCTTCGCGAACGAGCCGATCTACGTCGGCCTGGCCGCCTCCGCCGTCGTGTACGTCCTCCTCAGCCTGATGACCCGGCCCACCGACCCCGCGGTCCTCGAGGCCTGGCGGGTGCGCTCCCGCCACGGCGTCGGCCCCGCGGTCTGAGAGTGCCGCTGGCCGACGACCCCGGGGCCTGTGATCCTCCGACGCCCGCACGGTGGCCGAGGCCAGGTGACCGGTGCGGCGGGCGGCGGCGGCGGCGGGCGACCCTTCCCCCAGGCTCCCCCCGGCCCCTAGTGTGTCCGTACAGCCCGGGACTGGGACTCCCCCTCGGGTTCGCCCCGTCTCCTGCCTCACCCGGGCCTCGCTGGAGACAGAAAGGCAGCAGTTTCATGACCACCAAGAACCGCGCCGTGGCATTCCACGGCATCAAGGACGTGCGCGTCGACGAGCTGGACTTCCCCACCCTGCAGATGCCTGACGGCTCCGCCGCCCCGCACGGCGTCATCCTCAAGATCGTCGCGACCAACATCTGCGGCAGCGACCTGCACATCTACCGCGGGTCCTTCCCCGTGCCCGAGGGCATGGTGCTGGGTCACGAGATGACCGGCCAGGTGCTGGAGGTCGGCAGCGACGTCCAGTTCCTGCAGGAGGGCGACCTCGTCTCCGTGCCGTTCAACGTGGCCTGCGGCCGCTGCCGCAACTGCCGCGCCGGCCGGACCGAGATCTGCGAGACCGCCAACCCGGACCAGGCCTGCGCCGCCTACGGCTTCAATCTGGGCGGCTTCCAGGGCGGACAGGCCGAGTACCTGTTCGTGCCGTACGCCGACTTCCAGCTGCTGCGCTTCCCGGACCAG
The DNA here is from genome assembly GCF_900163825.1 of Micrococcus lylae. Lineage (NCBI taxonomy): Bacteria > Bacillati > Actinomycetota > Actinomycetes > Micrococcales > Micrococcaceae > Micrococcus > Micrococcus lylae. The sequence goes on from NZ_FUKP01000032.1 coordinate 31,861, forward strand.
GAGCAGGCGATGGAGAAGATCCTGGATCTGGCCGTGCTCTCGGACATCCTCCCGACGGCGTTCCACGGCCTCATGGAGGCCGGCGCCAAGCCCGGCTCCACCGTCTACATCGCCGGTGCCGGCCCCGTGGGCCGGTGCGCCGCGGCCGCCGCTCGGCTGCTGGGCGCCTCGTGCATCATCGTGGGTGACCAGGACGCCGCGCGACTGGAGCTGGTGCGCAAGCACGGCTGCGAGACCATTGACCTGTCCACCACGGAGAACCTGCAGGACGCCGTGAACGACATCCTCGGCGAGCCGATGGTGGACTGCGCGGTGGACTGCGTCGGCTCCGAGGCCCACGGCCTGGGCTCCGCGTCCGATGAGATGCAGCCGATCGCCGCCGTGAACCAGGTCCTGGACATCACCCGTCCGGGCGGCGCCACGGGCATCATCGGCATCTACGGGCCGGACCCGATCGCGGAGACGAAGGCCGAGCAGGAGGGCACCTTCCCGGTGGACTTCGGCAAGGCCTGGATCAAGTCGCCCCACATCATCGGCGGCCAGGCGCCCATCATGCGCTACAACCGCCAGCTGATGATGTCCATCCTGTGGGACCGGATGCCGTACCTGACGGAGATGGTCAACCCGCGCGTCATCAGCCTGGACGAGGCACCCCAGGCCTATGCGGAGTTCGACCAGGGTTCCGTGGACAAGTTCATCATCGACCCCCACGGCATGATCACCCGCTGAGCGCGCAGGCACGAGCCGCCGCCTGCAGATCAGGTTGCGTGCAGCAGCGTGCCCGGCGGCCGGTGAGGCTCCGTCCGTGAGGCGAGGGGCCGTCGTCGGGAAGCGTCCTCCTTCCCGACGACGGCCCCTACCCCATCCGAGGAACGGTCACCTCTGTCCGGGCGGACGTGACCAGGGTCATACTCGTGAGTGCATCGCCCCCGCATGCAGGAGGACCCATGTCACCGACCACCGGACCCGTCACCGAGGAGCTGAAGGCCGCCGGCCGCCGCGCCGCCGAACTGGACCGCGCCCACGTATTCCACTCCTGGTCCGCCCAGGACACGCTGAACCCCATGACCGTGGTGGCCGCCGAGGGCTCAGCCGTCTGGGACGGCGAGGGGCACCGCATGCTCGACTTCTCCTCGCAGATGGTCAACACGAACATCGGGCACCAGCACCCCGCCGTGGTGAAGGCGATCCAGGAGCAGGCCGCGAAGATCTGCACCATCGCCCCGGCCCACGTGAACGACGCCCGATCCGAGGCCGCACGGCTCGTCGCCGAGCTGGCCCCGGAGGGCATGGAGCACGTGTTCTTCACCAACGCCGGTGCGGACGCCAACGAGCACGCCATCCGCATGGCCCGCCTGCACACCGGCCGCCACAAGGTCCTCTCGGCCTACCGCAGCTACCACGGCGGCACGAACCTGGCCGTGAACGTCACCGGGGACCCACGCCGCTGGTCCAACGACCTCGCCACCGAGGGCGCCGTCCGCTTCCTGCCCTCCTACCCGTACCGCTCCTACTTCCACGCCGAGACCGAGGAGGAAGAGGCCGAACGCGCGCTGGAGCACCTGGAGCACACCATCCTGCTGGAGGGCCCGGACACCATCGCCGCGCTGATCCTGGAGACCGTGCCGGGCTCGGCCGGCGTCTACGTCCCGCCGGCCGGATACCTCCGCGGCGCCCGGGAGCTGTGCCGGCGCCACGGAATCATGTTCATCGCGGACGAGGTCATGGTCGGCTTCGGCCGCACCGGCGCCTGGTTCGCCCTGGACCACTGGGACCTGGACCCGGACCTGATCACCTTCGCCAAGGGCGTCAACTCCGGCTACGTCCCGCTCGGCGGCGTCATCGTCTCCGAGGCGATCCGCACGACCTTCGGCGAGCGCGTCTACCCCGGCGGACTCACCTACTCCGGCCACCCGCTGGCCTGCGCCGCCGCCGTGGCCACCATCGGCGCCATGCGCGAGGAGGGCATGGTGGAGAACGCGAAGCGGATGGGTGAGGAGGTCTTCGCCCCGCGCCTGGCCGAGATCAAGGAGAAGCACCCGTCCGTGGGCGACGTCCGCGGCCTCGGCGCCTTCTGGGCCGTGGAGCTGGTGAAGGACCGGCAGACCAAGGAACCGCTGGCACCCTACGGCGGGTCCTCGGAGGAGATGAACAGGGTGGTCGGCGCCCTGAAGGCCGGCGGCGTGCTGCCGTTCGCCAACTTCAACCGCATCCACCTGGCCCCGCCGCTGAACATGTCCGACGAGGACCTGCACACCGGCCTGGACGTGCTGGACGAGGCGCTCCGTGTGGCGGACGAGGCGATCGGCTGACAGGACGGGTGCCCGGCGCTGGCTGACAGGACGAGCGCCCGGTGCTGGCTTACGGAACGGGTGCGGCGCTGGTTGCCGGGCACGGGCGCGCGGGGTGCCCTGGGCCGGCTTCCGGCAGGGGCACGCCGGGCGGGCCAGGACACGCAAGCCAGGTACGCGCACGCCGGGCGGGCACGCAGGTCGGGCACGCAGGGCGCGGGTCTAGGATGGACCGGTGCCCGCGGCCTGGACAGACCGCGCCACAGGCACCGCGTGCGCCGGGTCCCGGCGCCCCACCGCGACTCCCCAGGAGAGACTGCATGTCCACGTCCACCGACGGCCCGGACTCCGCCGACGCCACCGCTGCCGCGGCTTCGGCGGCCCCCACGCCCCAGCAGATCCGCCGCTGGCGCCGCTACCTCGCGGACGAGATCGCCGAAGGCCAGATCTACCGGGACATCGCCGCCCGCCGCCACGGCGTGGAGCGCGAGATCCTGCTCGGCCTGGCGGAGGCGGAGAAGCGCCACGAACAGCACTGGCGCACCCTGCTCGGGAAGCACGCGGAGAACCCGCCGCGGCCCTCCTTCCACCGTCTGCTGCTGCGGTGGCTCGCCCGCATCTTCGGCTCCGTGTTCGTGCTGGCCCTGGCCCAGCGCGCCGAGTCGGACAGCCCCTACGCCAAGGACTCGGACGTGCCGGAGGGCATGGCCGCGGACGAGGCGATCCACGAGGAGGTCGTGCGCGGCCTTGCCGCCCGGGGCCGTGAGCAGCTGGCCGGCTCCTTCCGTGCCGCCGTGTTCGGCGCCAATGACGGCCTCGTGTCCAACCTGGCCCTGGTGATGGGCATCGGGGCCACCGGTGTGGCACCCTCCGTGGTGCTGTTCACCGGTGTGGCCGGCCTGCTGGCCGGTGCCCTGTCCATGGCGGCCGGGGAATTCGTGTCCGTCCGCTCCCAGCGCGAACTGCTGGAGGCATCCTCTCCCACCCACGTGACCCTGGAGGCCGCCGAGTACCTGGACATCGACGCCAACGAGCTCGAACTCGTCTACCTCGCCCGCGGGATGTCCGAGGAGGACGCCAAGCACCGCGCCCTCGAGCGCCTCGGCTACCTGAACTGCGACTGCAACCCGAAGTACTCCGCCCGCCCGGACGGCTCGAAGGGCCCGGTGGACCATTCCGACGACTACGCGGAGATCGGCTCGGCCTGGACCGCCGCCGGTTCGTCCTTCTGCTTCTTCGCCGTGGGCGCGCTCATCCCGATCCTCCCGTACCTGTTCGGCTTGGCCGGTATGACCGCCCTCGTGCTCGCGCTGGTGCTGGTGGGCGGCGCTCTGCTGTTCACCGGCGGCGTGGTGGGCGTGCTCTCTGGTTCCTCCCCGATGGCCCGCGCGCTGCGTCAGCTCGCCATCGGCTTCGGCGCCGCCGGCGTCACCTATGTGCTGGGCCTGCTCTTCGGCGCCCAGGTGGGCTGAGCACCCGCCCTCCTGGCTCTTGGGCCTGAGGCCCTGGCGTTTTGGGGATAAGACCCCGCGCTTTGGGGATAAGACCCCGCGCTTTGGGGATACGACACGGTCACGTTTTTCAATCTCAACACCGTGTCTTGCCCTCACTCTGCGCGCTTCGCACCGTGTCCTGCCCTCACTCTGCGCTTCGCAGCCGGCTTCAGCCCTGGCCGCGCACCGGACATGCTCGAGGAGCGGGCCGCTGAGTCGAGAGGATTCCGGGAGCGGAAGGCGGCCGTGCGGGCCTCATGACCGCGGCTCCCACCGGAACGTGCTCTTCGCCGCGGCGAAGGCCGCAACGACGAAGGCCAGGCTCGGCAGCAGCAGGCTGACGGTCTCATGCAGGGCCATGCCGCTCCATCCCTCGATGATGAGCTCGGTCACGGCACCGCCGGGGAGCAGGCGCTTGACCGCGGTGAGCTCCTCCGTGCCCGTCAGACCGACCCACATGGCCGCGCCGAGGACGACCACGAACAGGGGCAGCGTGGTCACCTGCGCGCGGTCCGGGGAGTTGGTGAGACCCGCCGTCGCGATGGCTGCGCCCACGAACATCAACTCCAGGACGACGACGGCGGCCACGACGGCCGCGACCCCCACCGGAGGGGTGCCCACGGCAGACAGAACCGCGACGATGACGCCGGCCTGGATCACATTCACGAGTGCGACCGGCAGCACGAGACCGCTCAGGATGGAGGCGTCTTTCGCCGCGGTGGACCTCAGACGCTTCAGGAACAGGTTCTGGCGACGGGAGGCCAGAGTGGTGGTCGCCGTGATGTAAGTGCCCATGGCGGTCACGGTGACCAGGATCAGAGCTGAATCGGCCTGGGTTTCGTTCCTATCGGTTTCCCTGTCCGGCGGTCGCCGGGGA